>DAHXOQ010000199.1 GCA_027364815.1 Acidobacteriaceae bacterium
ACCTGGCAGCGCGTGAAGTGATAGTTCTCAGTTCTCAGTTTTTGTACTCCCAAGGAAAAAGCTCCCAAAATTCAGGGAGCTTATTTCGAGAGTACAAAATCTGACAACTGACAACTGAGAACTCTCTTTACTGCACTTTCCCGCTCGGCCTGACCTTCCTCAACTCCATCGCGCACTCAATCGCATTCGCCGCATTCAATCTCAAATTATCCGTCGCCACCCACAACCAGAGTCTTGACGTCGTCGAACTCCCTGCAATATGAACCGTCCCCGTCACACCCTCAGGCCGCATCCGAACCAGCAAATCGCTCTGCCCCGTCGCCGCCAGATTCGATGGCGAATCCGTATCCTCAAGCACCAAATCAATATGCTCGCCACTGAGCGCCTGCTCCAACGATGAAATATCCACCGGATTCCCCAGCTCAATCGCAATCGAAAAACAATGTCCGTGAAATATCGGCGCTTGCAGCATCTGAATCGCAATCTGCGGCAAATGTTTCCCGGCCAGTCTTGTGTAATGTCTCCGCACCCGCTCCGTGCAACTGGCCAGCGTCGTCACCGCACCCTCGCCAAATCCTGCAAGCAGATTGTACGCGACTTGTGCATCAAAAACTGCCCGCGGCAGCGTCTGAAAACTCAGCAGGTTCACCGTCTGTTGATGCAGCTCATCCATCGCCGCGCTTCCCAACTGGCTCGCCGGCTGCAACACCGTCACCGCCGCAAAATGAATCGGCGCAGCTTTCTGAATCCTCTCCATCAGCAACGCAATCGCCAGCGCCGCCGGGTCTGCCGGAACAATCGCCGTCGTCAGCAGATCCGCCGCCGCCTGCTCATTCGCCGCCAGCCACGGCGCGCCAATCAGCACGCCCTTCCCCTCATCCAGCGCACCTGAAAGGTCAATCACCGCCGCCCCCGATCGCATCGCCTGTCCAGCCCGCAGCTCTGTCAGCGCCTTCGACCCCGTAAAAAATACAAAGTCCACGCCCTCAAATGAATCCGCCGTCACCCGTCCCACAAACGTTACCTCGTCGCCTATCTGTTCCAGCTGGCCAATCACATCCTCCTCATCAAAGAGAATGATCTCGGCCGCGCCAAAAGGCGAGTCCAGCAGCAAATCCTTCAGTTCCTTGCCCAACAGCGTGGACGCTCCAACGATGGCAATCTTTTGCACGTATTTTCCTTTTGTTGTTGATTCTTTTCAAGCCGTGTTGATGAAGTTGGGGTGCCCCATCCTTGCCGCGCCTTTGTTTTTGCGGCAAGGGTGGGATTCCATTATTTCTTTACTTCAAAACTCCAACGCGCTTTACATCGCATCCAGCTTACGCCAGAACGCCCTTTGCAATCCCTGATTTCGTAGATTATTTTTCGGCTTCCGGCCCACCCTCCGGCTTCGCTGGACCAAAGTGCAGACGCAATCTCCTCCGCCGCGGCCATGAGTAAGCCGCTCGCGCCCACAATCCGCTGAACATGTAGATCAGGCCGCCGTAAAAGAAAAACCAGCCCGAGTAGAAGATCGCTAGAAAAAGAAAGATCGCTATCAGGACAATCAACTGGAATGGATGTCGGTGAGAGAGTGTTATCTCCTTGCCCGACCAGAAACGCCACGTGCTCACCATCAAAAATCCTGTCAGCGCAACCATGCCCAGCCATATCGACGCACTCCACAGATTCGGCAATGGTATTCCGCCAAAAAAGTGAACCGTCGCCGCCAATATCCCCGCTCCCGCCGGAATCGGCATGCCCACAAAATACTTTCTATCCGGCCTTCCAGGATTTCGTGGAACAGGATCGTGGCTGATGTTGAACCGCGCCAATCGCGCCGCTCCAGAGAGCAGAAAAAGAAAACAGATAAAAACTCCAGCCTGCAACAGATGCTGTCGATAAACCGGATCAGCCGACACCGGCAACATCCGGAATCCCCACACAAATGCCAGCAAACTCGGCGCCACGCCAAACGTCACCAGATCCGCAAGCGAGTCCAGCTCCTTGCCAAACTCCGTCGTCGTCTTCGTCAGTCGTGCAATCCGGCCATCCAGCGAATCAAACGGTATCGCCAAACAAATCGCCAGCGCCGCCCAATCCAAATGCTTCGGCACCATATCTGTCGTCTTCGCCGTCAGCGAATCAAAAATCTGAGTTATCGCAAAAAATCCCGCCGCAATATTCACCGAGGTAAACAGCGATGGCAGTATGTACATGCCACGGCTCAACTGACGCCGCCGCTTCCGCTTCAGCGCAAGCTGACGGTGTTCATGCTCGCTCAAAATTGGCTCTGTCGCGCTCATGCTGATGCCCTCTGCCTCGCCAGCACACTCTTGCCGCCGCTGACCTTATCGCCCTTCTTCACCACAATCTCCACGTCAGCAGGCAAAATCACATCCACACGCGATCCAAATTTAATCAGACCCATCCGATCTCCGCGCTTCACCCTCTGCCCCTGCTTCAGATTGCAAACAATCCTCCGCGCCAGCAAACCCGCAATCTGTTTGAAGGTCACTTCAATTCCCTCGCCGCGCACCGTGATAATCGATTGCTCATTGCGCTCCGCCGACTCCGGATTCATCGCGTTCAGATAAAGCCCCTTCTTGTACTCCACGCGCACCACCTCGCCCGCTATCGGCATCCGGTTCACGTGCACATTGAAGACACTCAGAAAAACACTGATCCGCTGCCGCCGTCCCTCAGGTGTATCAATCCCCACCGTCTCCGTCACCACGCCATCCCCGGGCGAGACAATCAGCCCCGCACCCGCAGGAATCTCACGCCTCGGATCGCGGAAAAACCATAGAAAAAATCCAGCCAGCAGCACCGGCAGAATCGCCCACCACCAATCGCCGGTAAAGTAAACCACCGCCACTGCGGCCAGCCAAAACGCCGCTCCATAAAAATATCCGTCTCTTACCATAGCAATTCAAATTATACGTTCGATTATCTTCCCGCGTAGAACAAGATGTAGTCGCTGTCCATGGCCCGTCGCTTTTCCGCCATCACTGCGAAGCAGTGGCCAACTTGCTATGCCGCGTCAGCGGCGCCAACTTGCCGCTTTTATTCCTAAATTGCTTCACTGGCGCTTGAATACGAAAGCCTTTCACACACAAAGAAAAACATATTCATCTTCCCGCTCACGGTGCTACGTTATCCGGTATCAACTCCGGGAGGTCTCCCCATGCCCAGAATCCGTTTAACCATTCCGCTGATTTTTGCTTTCCTGCTCTCAGTCCCTATCACGCACCTGCAGGCGCAGCAATTTGATCCTAGCGTCGCCGGAACTTGCCCTGAGCCAACCGTCTACGGTTCTGCGATGAGTTATTATGTCGACGATAGTGCAACCCCGGGAGGGCAAAATCACCGTCTGGCAAACAAGAATTGTGCCGATCAGGAACTCGAACTCTCTGACCAGAACTCCATGGATTCGACTACCAAGGCTTCAAGCGCCACAACTACGTACTCTTATCATGTGGGTGCTGGCCGCCTGAACCTTCAGGCAGAAGTGAATGCCTCAGGTCATAACGCCTCAATTCCAATCTCCGGAGGTACATATCAGGCAATCGGAACTGGGAACGGCCATGTCATCCTGTGGCTCCGCTGGGTTGATACCATCACACTTCACTCCAAAACCACAAAGCCCGTGCATAAGGTGGATGACCTGGCAATCGATCCCACGCAAGTCGTGGAAATCCGTCTTAAGCTCTTGAATAACGGGAAGAACGTTTGCACTGGCGGAGGAGGTGAGAGCAGTTTCTACTCAACTTCAGTGGCACTCGTGGCTGATGCCGGCCAGAAAAAGCAAGTCATAGGCGGCCACGAAGAACTCAATGTAGACAGTGACTGCGTGGATCAGCAGAATCAGGGCACTATGCAAGTTCTTCTCGGTTTAGGCCAAATGCGTGTCGAGCTTGCTTCCCAGGTCGTTGTGAATGGTTTTGCCAAGAACGGAGACGGGTACAAGGAAAATGTCGATGTCAAGGTCAAGCTCGGCGAGTACAAAATCTGTATGGAGGTTCTGAAGGGACCTAAAGACTTGACCATCACTTCGGCCAGCGGTACGGACTATCTCTGTTCGAAAAAATAATAGGCTCAACGAATTTCACATCAATCCATGCCCCACAGCGCACACTCTTTCACTTCGGTGCCTGCAGTTTGCTCCGCATGTAAAATAACCAAGAATAAAGAAAGCTCTCAAGGGTTCTGTTAAATTTTTGGAGGTATGCATGTCAAAATGTGATTCGTTTGTGGCTGCTGCGCTCCTTGTCGCGTCTTTGAGTCCGGCTTGGGCCCAACCGGCGACCGCCTCCTCAACATACGGGGTCGCGGCCATTGAAGCATACAAGGGTACTTGGAAACTCAATTCAGACTCGCTCAATACTGCCCACAGCAAAGCCGGGCACGACGAAAACGTGATCCGAAATGATTGCTGGAGAAGCGGTGATTACTTCGCATGCAATCAATATGTCGATGGGGAATCGAAGGCCCTGCTCGTCTTTACCTTCAACGCCGCCAAGAATATCTATACAAGCTATGTGGTGCCGGCAGACGGCAGTCCTGCCTCTTCAGGACATCTCGAGATTCAGGGAGATACATGGATTTACCCATGGGAAACTTCGGAAGAGGGTCACACACTCTACTTCAGAGTCGTCAACGTATTCAAATCTCCTAGCCTGATCGATTACCGGCGCGAGTTCTCTACGGACAAGGTAAATTGGGTAGTGATGGCGCGTGGAACTGAAGTCAAATCAAAGTAAGATGCACGCGAACTCGGATCTTTTGTAGCCGCAATATACCCTGACCATCTCCTATGACCGAATGAATTCATTCAAAGTCTAGCCCTCGACTATTCTCATCTTCTCGCTGAAACAGTAAAAACAAAGGGGGCCGTCAGGCCCCCTTTGTGATTCATCTATCTCTTGTATACAAATTCCCCATCGGCTCACAGCGCACAGTTTTTCACTTCGGTGCTCGCCGTCAGCTCCGCATGGACAATAACCAACAAAAAAGAACGCCCTTAAGCGTTCTTTTGGCCTTCAGGCTACCGCCGGAGTCCGATGCTCCAATGCCTGAATCAAGTCCTTCGTATGCAGCTTCAGCTTCTTTAGCTTCACCTCTTCCAACTGTTCTTCCACGCTGAGGTAAGGCTTGCTCGAGAGCTCATGTAAACGCTGATCGTAGCGATGGTGTTCGGCATACAGGCGATCCATCTCTGCGGTCAGTGTTGCGATCTGTACTTCATCCATCAGGCACCTCCGTATTACTGAATCTCAACATATAACGCCGTTGCCCAAACCCGCGCAAGGGCCTAACGTAATTAATTTCATACAATCGTGTGGATTCCCTCTGAATAAATATCCAATCGTGACGAACATCACCAAAATTCACTGATTCAAGTGACCTTAAGCTCATCACCCAACCAACTTCAACCCAACTTCAAACTCAACAATATCGCGTCCTCAGCCGGCTCCCCATAATATCTCGCCCGCCTCCCCACCTCTTCAAACCCGTGCCGCAGGTAAAACCTCAGCGCCCTCAAGTTGCTCTCCCGCAACTCCAGGTGTACCCGCTCCACACCCTTCGCTCGCATCCCATCCAGCGCCGCCGTCAGCAATCCTC
>DAHXOQ010000019.1 GCA_027364815.1 Acidobacteriaceae bacterium
GGGCTGCGTCAACTGCGCTTCGGTGAGCATGAGCTGGCGGTTCTCTTCGCGGAGCTGTTCAAGCTGCTGCTTCTCTGATTCAACACGGTAGCCGCTTTCAATTGCGTAGAAGTGCTGCAAACCGTAGACGAGAACAAGGCCGAGGAAAATGGCCGCGACAACGGAGAAGACGCGCATCTCGCGCTCGCGGGCCGGATCAGGCGCCTTCACCAGGCGGGAGTTATCAATATATTTTGTAAAGGGGCACTCGGGCGTGCGCATGCTGCGACGACGCACTCGCTGCTGCGCCAGCAATGCCATATTGTGTGAGGCGACCCGCGTATCCCAACTGTTAAACCCGAGATCGAGCATTGTCATCGCTTGTGCTGCCATCGTATTTACCCCTTCCGGGCGGCGAGTTTTATTGCCGCTCTCAACTTTGCGCTGCGTGACCGAGGGTTACTGTGCTTCTCTTCCTCGTTTGCCACCAGCGGCTTCTTTGTCAGTACTTCCCAACGTCCCAGTTTCGCGCCATCACGCAACGCGTCTTTCACAATCCTGTCTTCCAGAGAGTGAAAGCTGATCACTGCCAACCTTCCGGAGTTCTTGAGCACCTTCGGTGCTGCGATCATCAGATCCTGAATCTCCTCCAACTCCCGATTCACATAAATACGAAGCGCTTGAAAGGTTCTGGTAGCCGGGTGGATTGGCTGATGTATCGTTGGGCCCGAACCGGTAATGATACGGGCTAACTGCCCCGTAGTTGTTACCGGCCGAGCCCGAACGATTGCTCTGGCAAACCTCCGACTCCTCCTCTCGTCTCCGTATTCGTAAATAAGATTCGCAAGCTCGCGCTCGTCCATCTCATTTACCACTTGTTCGGCAGTGCGTCCTTTGCGCGTATCCATTCGCATATCTAAAGGACCATCTGCCTGAAAACTGAATCCTCTCGCTGCCTCATCGAGTTGCAGGCTGCTGACTCCAAAGTCGGCAATCAGCCCGTCGATTGAGCCCGGCTCAACATGCTCTTCGATGGTGCTGAAGGCTTCGTTGATCAGAGTCATCTCTGCGGCTTCCGTACCGAGCCCCGTCCTGATTGCTTCGAGCTTTTCGGTTGCTAACTTGAAGGCTTCAGGGTCGCGATCAAAACCGATCAGCCTTCCCTTGGGCCCCAGCCGCCTGAGAATCTCCGATGCGTGCCCGGCAAGGCCTAATGTGCAATCCACATAAGTTCCTGCGGGCTTTACAGCGAGGAATTCCAAACTCTCATTTAAAAGAACCGGCACATGGCGGGCTTTACTGGTCGTCATGTGTCCCCCCTGAGGGGATTTCCCTCAAAACTCGTTACAACCCAAACTCTGCGAGTGCTTCGAAATCCGTCGCGTTCAGCGCGTCGGTCTGGGCTGCTTCGTCCAGGCGCTTCACGCTGGTGATGCGAAGCAGACTGCCTTCGCCTGAAACCTTGACGTCGCCAGTGAGGTCAGCCTCGAGCCTCAACTTCTCCGGCAACTGCATACGGCCCTGGGGATCCATCTCAACCTTGTCGCCGAAACGGGTGTAGTTGGCCAGCAACTTCACGCGCGATGGGTGCATCCGGGGCATCGTCAAAACTTTGGCCATGTGTGCGTGCCATTCGGGGAGGGGGTAGAGTTCGCCCGTCTTGCCGTCGGTGCTGGTCACATAAAAGGCCTTGAAACCTTCGCCGTACTTCTTGCTGACAAACTCCCTGAACTCGGAGGGAAGCTTCAAACGTCCGCGCTCGTCGATCTTGGCCTGGGGATTGCCGACGAAGCCGAGAGCTAATTCTTCAGCGAGGGATTGAAACGCACCCTGACCCGCTGCCTGGCCCAATGACTCAGGTTCGCCAACATTCCGGGTTTCAGGTGACTCGCTCATGGTGTACTCTGGACCCTGTAAGGGAAATTTCGATTGGGTTATGCTTCATACTCACCCATTCACTCCCATTTGGTCCCTTCCTGACCCAATATAGGTTAAATGGAAATGCAATTCCAGAGGAAAAGTGGGGCCTTAGTGAGGAAATTTCCTGTTTGGGATCGAAACAGAACTGAATCTCAGCAAAAAACACTACATATAGACAAGAAACAGGCATAAAACCACAAGATTTAGCGGGCAGTATCTACTTTGGTTCAAGCCTCACAACTGGTGCATGCACAGGCGCCAAAATTGGTGTATAGGGGAACAAAAAGCGAATTACTGCAGGGTTGCGTGAAAATTATTGATTTAAAGTTCCGCGTCCATCTTTTTCCTGCGTGTAAAGACGATGATGCTGAGGTAGATCAGCACCAATAAGTTGACGACGAGAAGTCCAGCGCGGAAGTAGGTTTGCTTCCTAATGAGCTCGTAGAGTTCAAGCGGCAGGAAAGAGCCTGTGATGATGAGGGTGAGATACTCCGCCCAGACTTTTTCGAGGTAGAGGCCGATGCCTTCAAGGAGATTGAGTCCGGCGTAGCCGAGGACGAGGATGCTGAAGTCGCGCAGTTTGTTGTCATCGACGATTGAAGCCTGCTCGAGGATGGAGTTGATGAGATGGGTTGTGGGGTCGACGCGCAACTCGTGAACCCAATTGAGGATCTCGTCGGCGAGGTCCTTGTGCAGCAGGCGGATGGCTCCGATGCCGACAATGAGGAACAGCGTCGCTTTCAATAGGCTGTACGAGGCAATCAGCACCAGCCCCTTGTTGTGATGCCGTTTTGTTCCCTGCCTGCTCTTCAGCCCGCTCATTGAAACTCTTCCTTGCCCTTATGATTTCTGTTACATGATTTCATTTCATTTAGATTCATGAAGCGCATTGTGCGTTACGCGCGCATTGAATCTGAAGTTCATCTCTTCAGATTCAGCAGAGATTCGCGATCGATCATGTTTCCATCCAGAATGAGTGTTGAGAAACGCCGCACATTCCAGATATTCTCGGTTGGGTCAGCGTCCAGAATCAATAAATCGGCGCGCCGGCCGGGAAGAATAGCTCCAAGCTCATTCCACCCGAATTCCTGGCTGTAGTTGTTGGTGGCCGCAGCCAAAGCCTGGCGCGGAGAAAGTCCCAGACGCACCAGGAGTTCCAATTCGGTGTGCATGGAAATGCCGGGCATGGTCCCGCCGATCGGGGTGCCGCTTGCAGCCAGATAATGCGGCTCCGCGTAGAAGAATTCTTGGTTGATTCGCCACAGTCTCAATGCGGAGAGATCGGCCTTTTTGCGCAGACTTTCTTCCATCCAGCGTTGGGAGATAGCTGGCAGCCGGTGGGTCCAGGGCGAGAGGGGGTAATCAATTTCTCCGGTGGCCTGATTCGGAGGTGTGGAGAGATGCGCAGTATCCAGAAGCCGAGCAGCAGGTTCTTTCCATAGGTTTCTATGGTCAGGAAGCTGCAGGTAGTAAGCGCTGAAGATCGGCATCAACGCCGCATGGTGAGTAGCGAGCATCTTTGCATAGCTATGCAGATGCATGTCGGTGGGCGGCAGACGCTCAGAGTAATCGTAGGCGGTAAGAGCTGCGGAGCCATCAGGGTCTTCAACGAGGGGACGTTGCAACTCATCAGGAACAACACCGAGGCCGTAACGCGCGAGCTCGGGGAGCGCGTCAACACCGGCTTCAATACCAACATGGTAAGGAGTAGAAACAAACTCACCATAAGTTACCAGGCCCAATTGATGGGCATGAGTGATGATCCACTGGGTGTTTGCTGCGGTGAGGTTATGGCCGAGTCTTACGACTCGTGTGCCCAGATGAACCGTGGCTGCAAGCTGTCGTGCCGTTTCTTCGGGTGCCAACTCTGTCGGATGCTGCCCTTCATAGAGCATGTTGGACCACTCCGGCTGCCGGGCAAGAAGGCTCCAGTTGTCGGTAGTGCCAATGGAGTCCATCAGATAGATGTGCGGCGCCGGATTGGCCGCCGTATAGACAGGGCCGCGCCGGCCATCGCTGACGGCGACGACAGTGGTGACGCCCATATAAAGGTTGGCATTTGCCTGGCCTTGAGTGCTCAATCCGGCATAGCCATCGACAAGGCCGGGGATAATGTACTTGCCGGTGCAATCAATAACGCGCGCGCCTTTGGGAACAGTGATGGCGAAGCGCGGGCCGACTTCAGAGATGCGCCCATCACGAATGATGACAACCGCATCGTGCAGGTCGTGCGCAGAGCGGCCCCAATCAGTGAGATCGATGACGGTTCCGCCGACAAGCACGATGGGGATATAAAGACCGGGCGAAGTTGATGATTGATTTTGCGGTTGCGTGTTGCGGTTATGAGCCTCAGCGAGGAGAGACGCAGCCGATGCGAGCAGAAGTGCAATTGCGACACTGGTGCGCAGTCGGGCAATAGCGAGCAGCCGGCAACCAGAGCGCGCGTGGCTGCGCTCAATTTTGTTAAACCTCATCATTCGTGAGCGACCAGTATGTTGCTGTGGCGGGTTGCAAGGAGCGGGAGCAACTCGTCGCGCGCTGCGGCAGCCGTAAGTCCATTTTTGGCGCGCAGTGAATCAACCTTGCCGTGCTCAATGAATTTATCAGGCCATCCGATGCGCACAACAGGAACCTTGGAGCCGATGGATTCAAGTGCCTCAAGAACAGCCGAACCAAATCCGCCCATCTTCACATGATCTTCAATGGTGACAAAGGCAGCGACGCGTTCAGAGAAACGCTTCAGCATGTTGATGTCGAGAGGTTTGATGAAGCGCGGATTGATGACGGCTGCGGAGAAACCATCTTTCTCGAGCAGGTCGGCTAACTCATTGGCCATTGCAGACATGGGTCCGAGGCCGAGTATGGCAACATCAGAGCCATCACGCAGCAACTCCGCTTGGCCGATTGTGAGCTGCTTCGGCTCGGGCTTGCAGCTGACGCCGACGACAGCGCCGCGCGGATAACGGATTGCTGATGGACCGTCATGCGCGATGGCGGTGAACATCATGTCGGCGAGTTCATCCTCATCTTTGGGCGACATGATGATGAGTTCGGGAATTCCACGCAGATAGCTGATGTCAAAGAGACCGTGGTGTGTGGGACCATCGTCGCCGGAGAGTACGGCGCGATCCATGCAGAAGACGACGGGGAGCTTTTGCAGGCAGACGTCGTGAATGACGGGGTCAATGGCGCGCTGCAGGAAGGTGGAGTAGATGGCGCAAACGGGACGGTAGCCTTCGGTGGCCATTCCAGCGGCGAAGACGACTGCGTGTTCTTCCGCGATGCCCACATCGAAGTAACGTGTTGGATGATTGGGGCGGAAGAGATCGAGTCCGGTGCCATTGGGCATGGCAGCGGTGATGGCGACGATTTTGTCATTCTTGTCGGCGAGCTTTGAAAGTGTGTTGGCGAAGGACTCCGCGTATGTGGGCACGGTTGTTGGAGTCTGGCCAGTTTCAGGATCGTAGGGTCCAAGGCCGTGGAATTTTTTCTGCTTCTCCATCGCCGGCTGAAATCCGCGACCCGTCTGAGTGAGAACGTGGAGGAGGACGGGGCGGTCTTCAGTCTTGAGAAAATTGAAGGTCTCAATGAGCAGCGGAAGATTGTGTCCGTCGATGGGGCCGTAGTAGTGCAGGCCAAACTCTTCAAACATCATCGAGGGCCAGAGGAAGCCTTTGGCCGCTTCTTCGGCACGACGCGCAACTTTGGCTGCGGTTTTGCCGCCGATGCGTGCGATGATTTTTGCGGCTGAATCGTGCAAGTGTTTGTAATGCTCGTTGGTAACTACACGATGGAAGTAGCGGGCGATGGCGCCGACGTTGCGGTCAATGGACCACTCGTTGTCATTGAGGACAACTATCATGCGCTTGGTGTGCTCGGCGATATTGTTGAGCGCCTCATAGGTGATTCCGTTGGTGAAGGCTGCATCGCCCGCAACGGCAATGACATGCTCATCACCGCCAGACATATCGCGCGCGACGGCCATTCCAAGAGCCGCGCTCAATGCAGTGCCGGCGTGACCTGCGCCAAAAGCATCGTGCTCGCTTTCTGTCCGCAGCATGAAGCCATTCAAACCGCCTTCAGTGCGAATGGTGCCGAACCGCTCGCGGCGGCCGGTAAGAATCTTGTGGATATAAGCCTGGTGGCTGACATCAAAAAGAATTTTGTCTTTAGGCGTATTGAAAACCGCGGGTAGAGCGAGGGTCAACTCGACGACTCCGAGATTAGGCCCCAGGTGACCACCTGTGCGCGATAACTGCTGAACCAGAAACTCGCGTATCTCTTCTGCCAGTTGGTCCATCTCGGCAGCGCTCATGCGCTTGAGATCGGCCGGGGAGTTTATGGATTCAAGTAAGATTGCCATGCGTTCCCTTTCGCCGCGTATCCTGCTGCGGACTCCGATCAATACCAGTAAACCCCATCGGCAAGGGTATTTCTAACGCAACTACAAGTATAACAATTTGGCGACCCCGGCATTGGAGCGCGTCCATTTCCTTCATCACTTCGGTTGTTTGACTCATTTCATGGCTTAGCGTATCGCCATAGTACGATTCTGTGGAGGAAGTTTCTTCAATTGAGGATGATTTTATGCATCGGATGAAAATTTATTGTTCATTTTTGAAGTTTGTACTTGTTCCAGCTTTCGGCCTGGCTGTTCTGACGGCTCCAACAGCGCTGGGGCAGCTTCCTGACCCAACCAAGAGTGAGAGCACTGCCACGTCACAGATGCTGAGTGACCCGACGCTGACACCGGGCAAAGCTCTGCTGCTGGATCTGGAAGCGCGTTTTGCCAAGGATGTGGCGGCGCGCGGGGGCAAAGCGATTGCGGATTGGATGGCCGACGATGGAGTGATTCTGGGCAATGGCAGCGCTCCGGCAAAGGGTCGTGATGCGATCAACAAAATTACAAATTGGACAGCCAAACAGTACCAGCTCACTTGGACTCCGACAGACGAACTGATGGGGCCCAGTGGCGATATGGGTTACACATGGGGACATTTTGAGGGGCGCAGCATTGATGTGAACGGCTTCCCTGTTGTGACGACCGGGCGTTATATGACCGTTTGGCGAAAGCAGCCAAATGGTGAGTGGAAAGTGGTGCTGGATGCAGGCAGCAACGAGCCGGCGGATGCAGGAGATTGCTGCAGGATTCCAAAACCGTAAATTTGAAAATGGCAGTGCAAAACTGAAGGAACAGCAAAGGAACTTCCCCCCTATGGCATTGATTGCGCCTGTTATCAATATGTTGTTTGGCCGCCCGCTGGCTACAAGCGAAGAACGCGCCGAGCAGATTGGGCCAGTGGCAGGAATTCCTGTCTTTGGATTGGATGCACTGAGCTCTGCTGCATACGGACCTGAAGCCGCACTGACGCTCCTGATTCCGTTGAGCCTGGCCGGCATTCATTACATCGTGCCGATCAGCGTTGCGATTGTGGTGCTGCTGATTATTGTCTACTTCAGTTACCGGCAGACGATTGAGTCTTACCCGCACGGCGGCGGGTCGTTCACCGTGGCGAGCGAAAATCTGGGCGACAAAGCGGGGCTGCTGGCGGCTGCGGCGCTGATGATTGATTACACGCTCACGGCGGCTGTGGGAATTTCTGCTGGCGTCGGCGCGCTGATCTCGGCGGCGCCGAGCCTGCAACCACATACGCTCTGGCTGTGCCTGGGTGTGCTCGCGCTATTGACGCTGGTGAATATGCGCGGCGTGCACGATACAGGCGTGGTCTTCATGATTCCAACATACATTTTTGTGGGTACGCTGCTGGTTGTGATTGGCGTGGGTGGATGGCATGTGATTCACGCTTCAGTTGCGCAGCCGTTGATGCCTGCGTCGCAGTTGCCTGCCGTTCCTGCGGCTACACTGCTCTTGTCGAAGTGGACTCTGCTTTGGCTGCTGATAAAGGTTTTTGCATCCGGTTGCACGGCGATGACCGGCGTGGAGGCGGTGAGCAATGGCGTGATGGCCTTCCGTGCGCCGGCGCCAAAAAACGCGAAGTCGACGCTGACGATCATCATTGCGCTTTTGGCTATTTTGCTGTTGGGGATTGCGATGCTCTGCAGGTCGTATGGAATTGCGGCGACGAATCCCTATGGGCCGGGTTATGAGAGCGTGCTCTCGATGCTGACGCGCGCGGTGATGGGGCATGGGTGGTTTTATTACCTGACAATCGGGTCGGTGCTGATCGTGCTGGCGCTCTCGGCCAATACGGCATTTGCGGATTTTCCGCGCCTGACGCGCGCGATTGCGCTGAACAATTATCTGCCGCACATTTTTTTACTGCGTGGGCGAAGGCTGCGCTACTCGTGGGAAATCTATGTTCTGGTGGCGCTGACGGCGATTCTGCTGATCACCTTTGGCGGCGTAACGGACCGTCTGATTCCGCTCTATGCAATTGGCGCGTTCATGGCGTTCACGCTCTCGCAAGCGGGGATGGTGGTGCACTGGCACAAGCAGGGTAAAGCGCGCGGACGCATGTTTGTGAATGGAATCGGCGCGGTGGCGACGGGATTGACGACGTTGGTGGTGCTCGTCGCGAAGTTCGTCGAAGGCGCGTGGATTACGGCACTGCTGATTCCAATCATGATCATTGTGATGCGCATGGTGCGGAAGCATTATGACCGCGTGGCGAAGGAGATTGATCTTGACCGGCCGATTTTTTCTGCGGCAATTACTCAGCCTATCGTGGTGCTGCCGATTGACCGCTGGAGCCGCATCAGCGAAAAGGCGCTTTCTTTTGCGCTCTCTATGAGCTCGGATATTCGTTGCCTGCATGTTCAAACGGGCGAAGAGCCGGATGAGATTCAGACAGATTGGGAGGCGAAGATTGCAGCTCCGCTGCGCGCGGCAGGTAAACCGGTGCCTAAACTCATTGTGCAAGTCTCACCGTATCGATACATTATTCAACCAACGGTGGATTATGTGCTGGCGGTCGAGAAGGAGAGCGAGTTTCACAAGGTGTGCGTGCTGGTACCTGAGCTCGTTGTGCGGCACTGGTGGGAGAATATGCTGCACAATCGCCGCGCCGATTTGCTCAAAGTGATTCTGCTGATGAAAGGAAATCGCCGCATTATCGTCATCAATATTCCCTGGTATCTGGAGCGTGATTAGATTGAGGCTGAATTGGGCGCTGAATCATGCGCGGGGAAACGATTCCCGGGTTGAGTGCGTCCTTTATACAAGAGTCATGGCTTCCCTTGAGGCAAATGAGCCGTCCTTATAGGCTGGTGAATGTGAACGATAGAAGCAATCGCAGAGGATTCTCTCCCGTCGGAGTTATCCGGTGGTCGATTGCTTTTTTGTTTTTGTCATTTTCATTGCTTCAAAACAACGCGCAGGAACCTCAGCAACAGACTGACGTTCAACAAGCTCAGTCGCAGACACAGCCATCTCAAACGCCGCAAACACCTGCCCAGCGGACTGCTGTTCGCGGAATGGTGATCAACTCAGCCACGGGCGAGCCCCTCGCGCGCGCCCTTGTTGCCATTGAGGGCGACGCAAATTCGGCAAAACTCACTGACGGCGAGGGTCGATTTGAATTTGCGAATCTGGCTGCCGGGCCGCAGGTTTTTTCAATTAAAAAGCCCGGCTTCAGCGGCGAAAATTCTGGCGTTGATCGCGGCGTCGATTTGATCATGGGAGGCGAACTTGAGCGCAACGTGATTGTGACGCCGGATATGGGCGAGCTGACCTTCGCGCTGACTCCAGACTCGGCGATACGCGGTCATATTGAGCTTTCGACGGGCGATCCTGCTGAGAACATCATCGTGCAGCTGATTAGAAAAAATATTGTCAATGGGCGCGCGCAATGGAGCGACGTTGCGACAACGAAAACAAACAGCAGCGGCAACTATCGATTCGCAGGGCTATCCACGGGCACTTACATGCTGCACACTTTGCCATCGAAGGATGCGGAGACAATCGTTGTGGCTTCGAACGATGCAAACTCCATTCACTTGCCCGTGAATGGATTCCCTGCTACTTACTACTCGGAGGCCCATGATTTTTTGAGTGGCGCGCAAATTCAGTTGAAGGCCGGTGAAGAGGTACAGGCAAATATGAATCTGACGCTTGAAACTTTTCATCCGGTTGTGGTGAACGTGCCCCGCGCTGAAGCCCAGGTTGACAAGGCGGCACAAGCGCAAAACTCGCATATGGAGATGATCGCGATCACGGATGAAAGTGGAAATTCAGCGCCGTACCAGGCTGATTACAACAAGGAAAAACATCAAATAACCACCCAGCTTCCAGATGGAATTTACATAATGTATCTTTCAGGGCTGGAAAATATGGCGTCGACTCAGGACGTATCCAGTCATCTTCGAATGGGTGCAATCACCTTTGCCGTGGAAGGCCATGCGGTGAACAATCTGAGTCTGCCGATTGGGCCCGTTGATCCAATTACTGTTCATTTGCGATTGCCTGATTCAGTGTTGCGTCAATCCGGCAGCGGCCGAAATGCCGCGCCACCGGTTTTTGTAAATTTCGCCCACGCCAACGGGCCGGCACAGGATATGTCTCAGTTCGGAAGCGCGATGCTGGAGTCAATCACCTTTATTCCCGGAACTGCGGGCCGTTACTGGGCCAACGCGACTCCGGAGCGCTCCGGAGTTTGTGTTGGTTCATTCACGGCTGGCGGTGCTGATCTTGCACGCGAGCCGCTGGTACTGAGCCCATCGGCCGCGCCGCCGCCGCTTGAGTTGACGCTGCGCGATGATTGCGCCAAGTTGACTCTGGATCTTCCCTTTGGTGCGTCATTCATCATGCCCGGCATTGAAACTTCTTATTCCGTTTACGTTGTGCCCGACTTTGATTCAGCGGCAACTGTGAGTCCAATGACTCTGCGCGCCAGCTCCGGCGCATCGGCGACACTTGAAAGCCTGACCCCGGGCAACTATCACATTTACACCTTCACATCACCGAGAGAATTTGAGTACCACAATCCTCAAGTGCTTCAGGAGTTCACGGGCCAGGCTGTCACGCTGGGACCGTCATCGGCCATTGAAGTGGCATTGGAGTTGCCGGAGAAATGACGCACGCAAACTTCCATCTCCGTCGCATTCTTGCTATGCGCCCGCTGATTCTGTTCGCGACAGTTGCATTTTTTGCTTCAGCGCAATCCGCTCCGCGCTACGCTACGCCTAAACCAACTACACCGAACAAATATCGCATCGCCGGAACGCTGATCAATGCCGTCACTGAAGAGCCTATTCAGCGCGCCACAATTTCACTTCTTGCCGAGAGTGACAGCCACACGTTGGCGACTACGCTTACGGACAGTGAGGGGCACTTTGCGATTGAGGATCTCGACGCCGCCAAGTATCAACTGACCGCGGCCAAGCGCGGCTACCGGACTACTTTTTTTGATGAACATGAGGAGTACAGTTCGGCGATAGTAACGGGATCAAAGACCGGGTCAGAGGTCTACCTCGACGTTGAGCATCTGACATTTCGCATGACACCGGGAGGGTTGATTCACGGCGTGGTGATGGTGGATACCGGCGAGCCGGTGGCCGATGCGACGGTGCGGCTTTACCCGCGCAGCCATGATCACGGAACCGGAGTGCGTATTACCTCGCCAATATCAGAGAAGACGGATGATACAGGCGCGTACGAGTTCGGCAGCCTGGCGCCGGGCGATTACATGCTTGCCGTTACGGCCACGCCCTGGTATGCGCAGGCACGCAGCATCATGAATCGTCCAGTTGATGACAGCGCAGAAACGAACAACGCGCTTGATGTGACCTATCCAGTCACTTACTACGACTCGACGACAGATGAATCAGCGGCGACGGCGATCAACATCACAGGCGGCAATCATGTAGAGGCGAACATCACGCTGTATGCGGTTCCGGCGCTGCATTTGACGCTGACAGATGAGCAGTTGCGCACGATGGCCATGAGTGATTCGTATTCACCGCCGCAACTGACGCAGCTGATTTTTGGCGCCCCGGCAGAGAATGAAATTCTGGTTCCCGAAAGTGCGCACGGGCGTGCGCCCTCGGAGTTCACCGGCATAGCGCCGGGCCGCTATACGCTTCAAGATGGCAATCCGCCGCGCACGGTGACTATGGACATTCAGAACAGCGAGCAGATTGACGCATCGAGTGGACAGGAATCGATCACCGTCAGTGGAACTCTATTTTCGGCTTCAGAAAAACCGTTGCCAGATCCGCTGACTCTGGCGCTTGAAGAAACCGGCAGCTCGCAGCCGATTGAACCGATTCGCACGGTGAGCGAGAAGGGGCGCTTCTCGTTTAACGATGTTCCACCGGGACACTGGACGCTATGGGCGGCAAGTGGTGAGAAGAACATTGCAACACTCGCCATCACCATCAACGGCAAAAGCACACCGGGCGGCGACATCAACGTGCAGGACAAATCACTAAGAATGGATGTGACTCTGGCCCAGGGACTGGTGAAGGTGAATGGCCTGGTGCTCAAGGATGGCAAGGGATTTCCGGGAGCAATGGTGGTGCTGGTGCCGCAAAATCCCGCCGCGTTGCATGCGCTGGTGCGCAGAGACCAATCGGACTCCGATGGGAGCTTCAGTCTGAAAGATGTTGCGCCGGGCCGGTACATTATTTTGGCGATTGAGGACGGCTGGAGCCTGGATTGGGCGAAAGCTGGCGTACTTGACCGCTATCTTTCCGGCGGCGTGCCCGTCACACTGAAGAACACACAGAGCGGCGATGTGCAGCTTGATCAACCGATTCAGTTGCAGCAACGTTAAATCGGCTTGAATGCACACGGGAGATCTGCGATATTCACCTGTTTGAGGCTTCGTTGCTTCGTGGAAGCAGGTGTGACCAGTTAGTCTATAGATGTACGGGAATCACCCCCGCTGAGGAGAGTTTCAGTTGATGAGGAAGTTTGCCTTTGTTTTTCCAGCCGTTTTTCTAATGTTGCTTTTTACCCTCAGTGCCCAAGCGCAGAGTTCAGCCTCTGTAGATGCTGCCGATACCAACGTGAAGCCCTCACGCTACGATATTTTTGTCGGGCCGGCAGTTACATCGCAAAACCAGCTTGTTCACTCGCACGGCCTTCTGCTTGGTTTTCAGGCAGGCGTGACACGCAACTGGGGCAAGTACTTCGGCATCAATGCGCAAGTCTCGAATATGAGTTACAGCCTTGCTTCGACGAACCAAAGCGTGACAGGGATCAGCCCCAACTACACGCAGATTCTTGCAGGCCCGGATGTGCATGCGACGCTCTATGAGCGTGTCTCCGGCGGCGTGCATTTGCTGGTCGGCATCTCGCACACAGGCGGCTCAGGTTTTGTGGGCACTCCGAATATTTCCATTTCAAACGACATTGGAGCTTACATGCAGTACAAGCTCACTCCGCGTTTTTCTATCAGATTAGGCGGTGACCGCGTAGCTACCTCATTTGTCGAGGGCGCCGCAAATCTCGGTTACACTCCGCACCGCTACTCGAATGTGCAGAGCGCTATCGGAGTTGTTTACCACTTCTAACCTTTCTGAAGGATTAAAAAAGCGGCCGATGCGAAATTCGCATCGGCCGTTTCATTGCATTAAATTAGAAATTTTTTCCTGAAGTCGTTTAGCCCTCTTCTACCTCGCGCAACTTGGCAATGACAGTGAAGTCCTCAAGCATGGAGGTGTTGCCATTGATGAAGCCGTGTGTGTCTAGCTCGCGCAGCAGATGGCCTTTGTCGTGTTTACTTTTGGCAGTTAAGGACCAGGTTTCAGATCTTAAGGCCCTGAGGGAGGAAAACGGCCGGCGCTCTATACGCCAACCGTTTTGATTTCAAGAAATGAATCGTCAATTTCCACTTTCATTCAATTCAATAGACAATCCGGGTGAATCGCAAGGTCATAGCATAAGTTCATCCCGGATACCCTGATGAATGCCGCGTTGCTTATTGAGCCCAGCCAAAACTCTTTATGGACTGCAAAGCGGCACCGGCAATGACCTGGTAGCCAGCTGGGGTGGGATGAACATCGTCGGCAAAGAGCGAAGTCGCCGGATCAAGGCCATTAACCAATGTATCTGCATTGCAGAACAAGGATGAATTGCCTAGCGACGACAAAATGGGTCCATAGATATCACAAACCGGCTCTGTTGCATTGGTGAATCCAAATTGCGACGGATTCGCGACTTCCGCATTGAGCAAGCTGTAGCCGTCGAGTACTTTCACCGGCTGGCCTTGCAGGTCATTGAGCAGACGTTGATTGTATATCTGCACCAGGCTGGAGAGAAAATAACAGGGAGTCAATATCTGAGTGTTGTCACACACATAGCCGTTGGGCGGAGTCTGCGCAGGCGAAGCTCCGGTAAAAGGCAAGCCGCGGCCAAACGGGGTCAGTGATGAATCCGGCAAGGTGAAAACCAGCACATACGTCGCACCGCTGCTGGTGATGAGTTTTACCTGGGCCGCCAAGTCGTCCGCCGCCTGCTCCACGGTCGCATCAGCCGTAGCGATGGCCTGCAAAGAAGACATGCCTCCGGCCTCATTGACGGCCAGCGTATCCAAAGCCACGAAGATGTCGTTATTGCCCGCCAACACCGTCACCAGTTGGCTGCTGTTGTACTTGCCACCAAACTGCGCGAGATAGCTTTGAACTTGTGCCACCACCGGAACGGTGAGCGCGCCTGAGGTGTGCCCGATGCCGCTGGGATTGGTAATCATGGAACCGCCCTGCGCGAAGTTGGTGCAGTCGGCAAGTCCTGAAGAAATGGGCGCGCTGAAGGCACAGTACGTCGGGGTTGGTGTGGGGCCGGTCTGGCCGAGGTAGAGCACACCCAAAGGAGTACCGTAACCGATCAGGTTTGGCGACAAGCCGATACTCAGGTCGCTGGCGAGTATGTTAGTCCAGTTGCCAGTTGCCTCGCCATTAACGGTGAATTGCCCGCCTGCCGGATAAGGCAATCCGGTAAACGGAATATTAAACGGAGGCGCACTATAAACGGAGAGCGGTGCAAGGGTATAGGCCCCGTCGTCCGACAAGCTGTCGCCGAAAACCACCAACTGCTTGAAGCCGCCCGTAGGAGGCGTACTCGGAGCCGTGCTTGCAGTATTCACACTGGTAACGGTTGATTGTGGGGGCACAATACTCTTGGTGCCACCACTACTGCAGCCTGCTAATGCCATAGAGCAGACCAAAACCAGCGCCATAAAGATACGATTTCGCATGAATATCTCCTTAAAAAATCTTTTGCCAACTGACCCGCAGGCGGATGTTCCCAAACAGAAAACCATTTAATTCAGTTCACTCTTGGGTAAACAGCATTCCGCAAACAGAGTCTACGGTATAGAAAACACGGGTAACGCTACCATATGCATGAAAGGATTCGCAAGAGTGATTTCTTTTCAGTCCATGGCGAGATGTTTTCCCGCCCTGCCACTGCATCCTTTGAGCGGTTCTCAAATACCAATACTCACCAGCATTCTGCAAGGCGGCCTTTTCTTGTTGTAAAGGCCACTTGAATGCACTGGTTTCGGAGTACAGAAATCGAGAAACCGCTTTGGAAGGCATGCTGCATATCGCACCGCACCATCACGCTGCGTGTTTGCCGTAAGTTAGCCAGCACAACTTTGGCAATGAGCGCGACCTGCGCAAGCTGAAATCAGCCCTCTTCAGCCTCGCGCAACTTGGCGATGACGGTAAAGTCTTCAAGGGTGGTGGTGTCACCCTTGATAGAGCCGTGAGTGGCAAGCTCTCGCAGCAGGCGGCGCATGATTTTTCCGGAACGGGTTTTGGGCAGCGCCTCGGTAAAGCGAATGTCATCAGGACGCGCGAGTGAACCGATTTCTTTGGTGACCCATTTTTTGAGTTCGTCCTTGAGAGCTTCAGTTGGCTCGATGCCGGCTTCAAGCGTAACGAAGGCGGAGATGGCCTGGCCCTTGATTTCATCGGGGCGGCCAACAACGGCGGCTTCAGCAACTTGAGGATGAGCGACGAGCGCGGATTCAACTTCCATGGTGCCGAGACGATGACCGCTAACGTTGATGACGTCATCGACGCGGCCCATGAGCCAGACGTAGCCATCAGCGTCCATGCGTGCGCCGTCGCCGGTGAAGTAACAACCCGGAACATCAGACCAGTAAGTTTTCTGGTAGCGCTCAGGGTCGCCATAGACAGTGCGAGCCATGGAGGGCCAGGGATGACGGACGACAAGCAGACCACCAGAACCGGCAGGGACGTCTTCGCCTTCGCGCGTGACAACGGCTGGCTCTATACCAAAGAAGGGTCGCGTGGCTGAACCGGGCTTGGTGGGAACGGCGCCGGGGATAGGAGCGATCATAATGCTGCCGGTTTCGGTCTGCCACCATGTGTCGACGATGGGGCAGCGGTTGCCGCCGATCTTCTCGCGATACCACATCCACGCTTCCGGGTTGATGGGCTCGCCAACAGTGCCAAGGAGGCGCAGCGAATCGAGATTGTGCTTGACGACGTGCTCGTCTCCCCACTTCATGAATGCGCGAATGGCCGTCGGAGCGGTGTAGAAAATTGTGACCTTGTGCTCTTCAATAATCTTCCAGAAGCGTGAGAAGTCCGGAAAGTTTGGAGCGCCTTCGTACATTACAACTGTTGTGCCGTTGGCGAGAGGGCCGTAAACAATATACGAGTGCCCAGTGACCCAGCCGATGTCAGCCGTGCACCAGTAGACGTCGTCTTCCTTGAGGTCAAAGACGAATTTGCTGGTGAGATAAGTTTGAACTGCGTAGCCGCCGGTCGTGTGGACGAGGCCCTTGGGTTTTCCGGTGGTGCCGGAAGTATACAAAATGTATAACGGATCCTCGGAGTCCATTGGCTCGGCTGGGCAGACGGGATCTGCCTTGGCGATAAGATCGTGCCACCAGTGGTCGCGACCCTCAAGCATGTTGATGGAGCTGCCGGAGCGTTTGTAGACGACAACATTTTTTACAGTGGGACAAACAGCAACGGCTTCGTCGACGATTTGCTTGAGCTTGATCTCAGCGCCACGACGATAGCTAGTGTCCTGGGTAAGAATAGCGACGCAGCTTGAATCGTTAACGCGGTCGGCGATGGCAGTGGCGGCGAATCCACCGAAGATAACGGAGTGAATGGCACCGATGCGTGAGCAGGCAAGAAGTGCGATGGCGAGCTCCGGTGTCATGCCCATGTAAATGGCGACACGATCACCTTTTTTGATTCCTAGCGCCTTGAGTGCGCTAGAGAACTTCTGCACTTCTGCGTGAAGCTCAGCGTACGTAAGCTTGCGAACCTCACCCGGCTCACCTTCCCACAGGATGGCGGTTTTGTTGGCGCGCGTGCCGAGGGCGTGGCGATCGACGCAGTTGTAGCTCATGTTGAGCTTGCCGCCGACGAACCACTTGGCCCAGGGGAGATTCCAGTCGAGCACTTTGTCCACGGTTCAAACCAATCGAGCTCGCGCGCGGCCTCGGCCCAGAAGGCCTCAGGATCTTCAATGGATTTTTTGTAACGGGCTTCGTAATCTGCCAGACTTTTGACGTGTGACAACTTGGCAAACTCTGCGGGAGGTTGGAAAACACGATTTTCGCGAAGTACGGAATCCAGATCCTGGTTCTCTGGCGGTGGGACGGAAGATGATGCCATGTCTAAAAACCTCAAAGTAAGGCAGTGGTGCGCGGTCCCTTGGACGGGTTCAAACTTGCGTCAGGAAATTTTCCGCAATGAATCACTTTATCGAGCCAGCGATACAAAGAGCAAGTAGCCTGCCGGAAAATGCAATGACAAGCTTCAAATTACAAGTGACAAGTGAAGTTCCGGTGAATGAATAGCGTCAAAACTTCAGATGCGAGTTTTTTCGTAGTCATGAGTTCAGCGCAATGCCGAATAAGTTTTTAGCGAAGAAAAAGCACCAGCACGCACGAAAAAATTACCAAAGTAATTCAACACTAAACTACTGATTCTGGAGGTCGGTTTTCAGATAGATTAAACTCTTAAAAGTACACATCAATCCTGCATGAGCGTAAGAGCTCATGCTTTCGTCTTTTATGGACCTGGTGCACTTGAAGTATTAGCCCACCGGGAGCCAGTCATAACCCATGCCGGGGCAGTAATGAGTCTTGAACTACAACTCTATTGTCTTGCTTGATTTTGAAATCAGATTGCATGACCACAACTGAGTTTTTTGTATTCTGGTTTTGACTAATAGCAAACCAAATACCGGTAGGCGAAAATATACTGTCCTTTTTTGAACCATTTGGTATACCGTTACACTAGAACGGTGTACGTACAAGCAAGAGAGAAGATTGGCAACACCAAAACTTCGCTTGCAGAGTCAGGAATCGTGTACCATAGAATCAGCAGGGTTTTATCCTGAATTGCTGACTAACCAGTCACATAACCCAGGCCGTATCGGCTTAAATCCGGCTACAGCCTGCAGTTGAAACAGTACCGTTTAATCGGCCTTCAGTGAGGACAAAGAGATATGCCAAACAATCCGAACAACGTCCCTAAGACCTTTGGTATTCTCCCTCCGCCTGAGCGGCGGCCAGGGTCTTTCGTGATCAGCGCGATCATCAATACCTGCCTTGCTGTGCTGATCGTAGTACTTGGTGTCATCACCAAGAAAGAGATCGACAAGCGCAAGTATGAGCAGACCCTGCTTGTTCTGCCAGAGCCAGAGCCACCAAAGCCACCAGAGGTTAAGGTGAAGATGCCGCCTCCGCCGGAGATCAAACCGCCAGATCTACCCAAGATTCAACTGGAACAGCAGAAGATTATCGTTCCCAAGCAGGAGATCAAGCCGGAGCCGCAGCCAGAGATCAAGCTGGAAGCCAAAGTTACCCCGCTTCCCCCAGTTGCAGCAAAGCCAGCCGTAGTACTGGCTCCCCAGCCTAAGGCGGCGCTGACTGCAGCAGCTCCATCATTGACGCCGAATGCGAAGCCGAAGGTCGAGAATGTCCACTTTGGAAGTCTTGTAGGGGTGATGCCTAATCCCGGTGCGACAAAGGCAGCGACAATTTCTGCTATCGGAAATCCTTATGGCGGCAATACTGGCAAAGTGAAGGCGCCCGAAGGTCTTGTGGGTTCAGCCGGTATCGGCAATGGAACCAAGCCTGGATCGAATGCCGGCATGCAAGGCAGAGTGGCCTCTGCGGGAATTCCTGGTGGCCAGGGAACAGGAAACGGACATTCCGGACCACCTGTGGGTCAGGTTGCCTCGGCCGGTTTGGTTATGAAATCAGCTGAGCCGGTTCGCGCCGCTGCACCCGTTGAAGCGGGTTCATCCAGTGTTGAGCTCACTTACGCACCAGCGCCTGAGTACACATCCGAAGCAAAGCAGATGAGAATTCAAGGTGTGGTAGTACTGAGAGTCACCTTTACCGCTTCTGGTCAGGTGCAAGTCCACGACGTTGTGCAAGGTCTGGGTCATGGACTCGACGAGCAGGCAAAGCGTATTGTTCAGATATACAGATTCAAGCCTGCAACCAAGAACGGCAAACCGGTAGATTCCACAACCACGGTTAGGATTACGTTCCAATTGGCCTAGCGAGTTTTGCTTTGGCTGCATTTTTAATCAAACATAGTCTCTGGTGGGAACTCCAGCCCCTTCGGGAAACCACAAAGAGATAAAACAGTTGAGACCTCATTCTTTAGGAGCCTGACATGATGTTTCGAAAGATCGCCATCGCCCTGCTATTGATCGCCATGGGCACAACCTGCGCATATGCAAAAAAGAAGCAGCCGCGCTATGCTCGCTTGCATCAGCTAACCGCCGAGCAGACTGCCCTGGTTGAAAAGTCGATTGTACGTGAGAAGGTTCTGACCAAGAGCATCAAGGAGCGTACTCCGCTCGTTGAGACTTATATTCAGGACACTCGTCCCGATGTCAAGCTCTACATGGTGCCGGTTGAGGATTACTACACGCTCAGCCGTGTCGATTTCTCCAAGATATTCATGGACAAGGCTTATGAGCCTCGTGCCACCAAGGCCAAGGGCAAGAACGGCAAGAGTGGCGGCTTCTTCAAGAACTCATTCGCTTCTATAACCAATCTGACCAAGATACTCGGACTGGAAAAATTCACCTACTCGCCGACAGGCTTCATGCAGATGATGTTTGTTGACCCTTCAGGCTATGACCAGCAGCATTACAGCTTCAGCTACGTGCGTCGCGAGTTCCTCGGTTCTGTGCGGACCGTCGTTCTCGATGTGCGCCCCAAGGTCAGCGGCCAGGGTCGCTTCACGGGCCGCGTATGGATTGAAGATCAGGATGGCAATATCGTCCGATTCAATGGAACCTATACTGGCTCCGGCAAGGTTGACTCTTCAAAGTATTACTTCCACTTTGATAGCTGGCGCCTCAATGTACAGCCTGGTATCTGGCTGCCGGTTGCCATCTATGTTGAAGAAACCGAGCGTTCTGAAGCCCGCAAGTCAGTCGGCCTCAAGGCCCAGACACACTTCTGGGGCTATGCACTCACTCTTCCCTCCCGCGACAGCGAGAACGTCAGCGTGAAGGTTGATGAGGTTGTCGACAAGAGTGAAGATTCTGAAGACGTCGGGCCCCTTCAGGCACAGCGCGCATGGATCACGCAGGCCGAAAATAACGTTCTTGACCGTCTGGTCGAAGCCGGTCTTCTGGCCCCTCCCTCGGACTTTGACAAGAACCTCGAGCAGATTGTCACCAACCTCGCGGTGCCCAGCAACCTTGAATTCACTGATCCAGTTCATTGCCGCATTCTGCTCTCGAATACAATCGAGGCCACAACAGTCGGCAATACCATCCTCATCAGTAAGGGGCTCATTGACACGATGCCGAACGAAGAGTCCTTCGCCTCGGTCATCTCACTTGAGCTTTCGCACATCGTCATGGGCCACCCCATTGCTACGCGTTACGCCTTCAACGATCGTCTGCTCTTCCCTGACGAATCTTCCTTCCAGCGAATCAACATGTATCACTCAGACCATGACAATGAGGAAGCTTCGAAAAAGGCAATGGATCTGATGAACGCATCCATGTACAAGGATAAGATGCCGAATGCAGGCCTCTACTATGCCCAGCTCGCTGAGCGTGGCAAAGTCCTCAAGGCTATCAATACGCCTAAGCTTGGCGACTCGATGCTGAAGGCGGATGGAACACCCTGGCTGAACGAGTTGGCAAAGATGGCGCCCAAGATAAACCCCGACGACCTGACCCAGATTCCTGCTTTCCCTCTGGGAAGCTGGCTCAAAACCGACCCGTGGGATGACAAGGTGCACCTGTTGAATGCACGTCGTTATGCTCCGATGAATGCGCGTGACAAGATGCCGTTTGAAGTGACTCCGGTCTTCTTCAAGCTGATCCGTTACGACGTCAGCAAGCTCGGTCCTGGCGCAGCAGTGCCCACAGACGATGCAACAACGACGGCAACTACGACTCCGGCAGCAGCACCAACAGCACCAGCTGCACCAACACCAGCCACAACAA
>DAHXOQ010000001.1 GCA_027364815.1 Acidobacteriaceae bacterium
CTTCAAGGTGAAGGAAGGCCGGCCGAATGTTGTGGATTTGATCAAGAGCGATCGAATTCAGCTGATTATTAATACGCCGCGCGGGCAGGATACTTTCTTTGACGAGAAAGCGATTCGGAGAGCTGCTGTGCTGGCCCGGGTGCCATCTATTACCACGCTGGCGGCAGCGAAGGCTGCAGTTGAGGGGATTGCGTCGATTCAGGGACAGAAGCTTTCGGTCTATGCGCTGCAGAATCTTCACGCCGAGAGATGAGTCAAATTCTTTTGGTCCATATTTTCAAGATGGTTAACCGAGCAGTTAACATGCCCCACTTTTCGCACTAAAAAGCGGCATATCCACATCGAATTCAACGGAGAATCGCCCATTAAACGAGGAGCTCCTTCGCGCTCGATCTGCGCGGATGGAGTTCCTTTTGTTGTCAGAGTGGGGAACGATGCGCTTCTGATAAGCGCTGATTATTCTTACAGATGGTGCGCCCGGAGAGATTCGAACTCCCGGCCTTCTGGTTCGTAGCCAGACGCTCTATCCAGCTGAGCTACAGGCGCACACGGGATGGTTCCAAAGAGCGAACCTTAATCAGAATATCAGGATTTTATTGGCGGCGCAACGATTTAGCTTGCCGGCTTAACTTGTTCGCTTTCAGCGGCCGTTGGCTCAGGTTGAGGTGGAATCAGGGAGAGTTCCTCGCTGACTTCCAGGCCTGTCTGGCGGATGAGGCTTGTAACCGTGGCAGCGTTCAGGCGGGTTGCATCGTACTCGACGCGCAAGGTGAGCGCGGCGCGGTCAAATTTTATCGAGCGTATGCCATACACATCGTGGGTGCTGGCGAGCGCTTCAATCACGGCCTGAGAGGGAGCTACGCGGTATGAAAAAAGAAGATCAACGGTCGTCATAGAAAAATGATAGCAGTATTCGTCATGCTGAATTGTGACGGCTGTCAGAGCTTGTTGAGGAAGTCGACTATTGAAGGGTCGGTCCAGTCCTGTGTACCCACGAATTTGCGGCGAATAATGCCGTTTTTGTCGATAGCGTATGTTTCTGGCCACATGTCAGTGTGAAAGAGAGTGGCGGCGCGCTGCTGGGGGTCTCGGACGGTGATCATGTGCATGTTGTGGCGGGTGATGAAGTCGCGGTAGTCTTCTTCATTTTCGTCGATACTGACAGCGATGATGGTGATATTGGGGTTCTGGCGCTGAAACTCGATGAGTGAGGGAAGTTCCTGAACGCAGGGACCACACCAAGAAGCCCAGAAGTTCAAGAGTACGGTCTTACCACGGTAGCTGGCGAGGTGAACTGTGTTTGTGCCATCAGAGACGGTGAAGTCAGGCGCTTGAACATGCAAGAGTAATGGGCGTGAGCCACGATCGCAGCCTGATGTCATGGCTACGGCAACGATGAGCGAGAGAAGAATGATTCGAGTAAGCCGCACATACTTATAATACGAAGGAAGAGGCCTGTTCGTCATGACCGATAAAGATAAATCGGAAGAGAAATTGCTGATATCGAGGGAAAAGCGGCCGTATACGCCGGTACTGGGGCTGCTGGATGATGCTGATTCGGCAGTAGATGGTGCTGCAGGAGTGGGCGTAACGGCAAACCAGGAGCCAGCTGAGGCGAGGAACTTCCCTGCTGAGGATGTGGGAACAATTGAGCTTTCGGTAATTATTCCGGCGCGGAATGAGGAGGCTAATCTGGGCGGTTGCCTTGATTCGCTGATAAGCCAGTCGGAGTCATTTTTTTCGCTGGGGCAGGATTGGGAGATTTTGGTTGTAGATGACGGATCGACTGATAGGACAGGTGAGATAGCGCGAGAGAAAAAGGGCGTAAGAGTGCTGGAGGCTGAGCCACTTGTTGATGGGTGGACGGGAAAGTCGAATGCGATTTGGACAGCGGCGAAGAAAGCGCGTGGGCGTTGGCTACTTTTTACCGATGCGGATACAGTGCATGAGGTTGGGGATCTGCGGCGGGCGATGCACGAGGCGGTGAAGTACAAGGTGGGGTTGCTGAGCTACTCGCCGAAGCAGTTGACGAGCGGGTGGGAGCAGCGGTCCCTGATGCCACTCATTTTTTGCGAATTGGCGATTAGCTACCCACCCGCGAAAGTTTCAGATCCTGCGGATAAGTTGGCGGCTGCGAATGGACAGTTCATGCTCTTTTCTCGCGATGCTTACCGGAAAGTTGGCGGACATGCTGCTGTGGCGGAGAGAATTCTCGAAGATGTGGAGTTGGCAGCGCTGGCGAAACGGCGAGGAATGGGATTGCGATTCAGGTATGCGCCGGATGCTCTCTCGACGCGAATGTATCGCACGACCGAGCAAATGAACGAGGGATGGAGCAAGAATCTGGCGTTGTTGTTTGGGAATTGCCGCTCGTTGGCGGCGTGGAGAGTGCTGGATATTTTTCTGCTCTATGGATTGCCGGTATTGGCCTATCACTATTGGAGATTACAAATTGCTCCGCTGGTGATGGTGCCGTGGCTGACGGCGGGTGTGCTGATTCTGCTGCTTTGGTTGAGGAATTTGGTGAGATTTTATGGGCGCGTGAGGAAGTCGAATTTTCCGTGGATGGATTGCCTGATTACGCCGCTGGGATTGCCGAGGTTTGTGTTTCTATTGGTGCGGAGTTGGTGGCTGCATGCGGTACAAAAGCAGGTCCAGTGGAAGGGCCGCAGCTATAGTGAGTAGTGAAAAAGTGCAGTATTTTCTTTGATGCCACTCAAATTGCAGAGTAATATTTGAAACAATTGGAGTCTGGCAGCATCAAACAAGAGAATAGTATTTTTATGCGGCTTTCCCGTTCTTTGGTTCAGATGAGGTTTTGCAAATGGTTCTATTAACCCGACGTGCGACTTTCTCTGCCTCTCATTATTACTGGAATGAGAGTTGGAGCGCCGCTGAAAATGAACGCATCTTTGGGAAGTGCGCGAACAAATATGGGCATGGACATAACTACACGCTCGAAGTCACGGTGGCGGGTGAACCGGATGCTGTGACTGGGTTTGTGGTGGATTTGAAGACGCTCAAAGATGTGATTGAGCGCGATGTCTTGGATGTGTATGATCACCGGCACTTGAATTTGGAAGTGCCGGAGTTTGCGAAAACTATTCCTACAACGGAAAATATTGCGATTGCGATTTGGCGGAGACTCAATGCGGGATTGAATGTGCTTCCTTCAATGAGGTCAGCGAAGCTTGCGCGTGTGCGCATTTATGAAACTACCGAGATATTTGCCGAGTACCGTGGAGAGAGCGCATGAGCGTAGCGTACTTTGGAAGGCGGTATACATTCAGTGCAGCGCACCGTTTACATACAGAGGCTCTGACGGCTGAAGAGAATCAGGCTACATATGGGAAGTGCAATAATCCGCATGGACACGGGCACAACTACAAGGTTGAAGTTTTGTGCGGTGGGCAAGTAGATGCAGAGACAGGGATGGTCATCAACATGGCCAAGCTTGATGAGATTGTGAAACGTGTTGTTATGGAACGTTTTGACCACATGAATCTAAATCGGGATGAGATCTTTGAAAAAGAGGTTCCGACGACAGAGAATCTGAGTATTGCAGTTTACGATTTGCTGGAACCAAAGTTGCAGCGAGAAAATGTGCGGCTTGAGAAGATTCGCATTGAAGAGACGGAAAACAATTTTTTTGAATATGCCGGAATGAAGTAAGCGGCGGCGGTGGACAAATTTTGCGGCGAATTGATTCCCCTTGACGAGTCGCGACAACGGAGATAAGCAATGGCACAACCATTTCCCCTGAATTTAGCACGTGCTACACAAGCGAAGAACAGCGAGGTCGACCTGGCGCAGGCCACGACACAGGAACTCTATCGCGAGTTGCTGGGGCGCTTCCATGAGGACCCGACGCGAGATGGATTGATTGATACTCCGCGGCGCATGGAAAAGGCAATGGCGCATTTGACGAAGGGCTACGCGGAAAATCCTGCGGAGATTTTGCAGAGCGCGCTCTTTGATGTGGATTATGACGAGATGGTGATTGTGCGCGACATTGAGCTTTTTTCGCTTTGCGAACATCATCTGCTTCCCTTCTACGGCCGTGCGCATGTGGCGTATATTCCGAATGGCAAGGTTGTCGGATTGAGCAAGATTCCGCGGTTGATCGAGGTTTTCTCACGGCGTCTTCAAGTACAAGAGCGGCTGACGCGTCAGATTGCTGATGCTTTGCAGGAGGCGATCAATCCGCGTGGAGTGGGTGTGGTAATTGAGGCCAGCCACTTGTGCATGATGATGCGCGGAGTGGAGAAGCAGAATTCTGCGACGGTTACCTCGGCGATGGTCGGGTGCTTTCAGGCCAAGGAGACGCGTGCAGAGTTTCTGTCACTTGTGACGCGGCCGGGCAACTCTCCCCGCTGATGAGACGGTAAGCAAGTGGAGCCGATAAAATAGAGATTGCAGCCAGGCGGGACTGATTTCAGAATTCTGCGATTGGATACTGCAATTCTAGCTTCGTGCAATAAGGGAGAGATTCATCATGGCTCATGGACCTACAATGCCGGTTCCACAATCGATACCGGGCGTGTCAAAGATTATCGCAGTTGGCTCAGGCAAGGGTGGAGTGGGTAAGACCACTGTAGCCGTGAATTTGGCAATTGCGCTCTCGCGGCTGGGGCAGCGCGTGGGTTTGATTGATGCGGATATTTATGGGCCGAATGTGCCGATGATGATGGGGTCGAGCCAGCAGCCTCAGGTTGATGAGCAGAACATGATTCAGCCGAATCTGACGCATGGAATCAAGACGATTTCAATTGGTTATCTTTCACCGGGCGATAAGCCGTTGGTGATGCGTGGGCCGATGCTGCACCAGATTATCAAGCAATTGCTGCAACAGGTACAGTGGGGCGAGTTGGATTATCTAATTATTGATTTGCCTCCCGGACCGGGCGATGTGGTGATCTCGCTGGTGCAGACAGTTCCGCTGACGGGTGCGGTGGTGGTTTCAACGCCTAGCGATGTGAGCCTGCAGGACGCGCGTAAGGCGGTCGAGATGTTTGCCCAGGTCAATGTGGAGGTGCTTGGAATTGTGGAGAATATGAGCCACTTTACTTGTCCGCATTGCCAGCATGAGATTGATATTTTCTCAAAGGGCGGCGCAGAGAGAATGGCGGCGCAGTTCAATATTCCCTTTCTTGGGTCGATTGAGTTGATTCCGTCGATTCGCGAGGGTGGAGATCGTGGATTGCCGGTGACGCTGGCTGGCCCGAAGAGCCCGCAGGCTGCGGAGTTTTATGCAGTGGCACAGAAGCTGACAGGATTTGCAGAAGTTGCGGCGGCCAAGCATACGGATGTGATTGAGATCAGCTAGAATTTGAGTTGTACAGGAATAAAAAGCGAGGCTGAAGCCTCGCTTTTTTTATTGCCGTCAGCAAACTAGCGCCAGTGACCTTCGATCAGAACCCAGTGATCGCCACGGTGCACCCAGCGATGAGGAACCCAAACAGCACCTACACGGGGCGGACGATCCCAACGGCCGGGAACCCAGACGTAGTGGTCACGATCCCAGCGATGATAGCCAGCTATCCAGACAAAACCACGCTCTGGCGGTGGGCCCGGGCGCTCGACAACTGCGACTGGAGGTGCCGTGCGAATGATGACTTCCTGTGCAGAGGCTGCAAGAGTCAAAGATGTGAAGGCAAGCAGGAGGGCCAGTACAAACTTTTTCATTTCAACGAACTCCTTTGGGGATTGTCGCGGCCTTAGCTCCGGCTTGCGACTCCTGCAAATACTAACGCGAAATATGCAGAAAAGTTGTTATCGTCATTGAGTATTTATTTTGATATGGAATTTACGATTTCCTGGTTTATGATTTGCGCCGCGTGCTCGCAATCATCCCGTGTGGCGTCGTTGTGAGTGACAACGCGGATGGAATCAGAGCCGACGGTGCTAATGAAAAGGTTGCGGATTTTTGCAGCGGCAACAACTTTTGCGGCGGAGACGGGCGGCTTGAGTTTGAAGATAATTATGTTGGTTTCAACGGTAGAGAGATCCAACTCGACGAAATCACTTTGCGTAAGTGATGTTGCTATCAACTTTGCATTGGCATGATCTTCATGTAGACGTTGGGGCATCTCTTCAAGAGCGATGAGTCCAGCGGCTGCGAGGATTCCTGCTTGACGCATGCCACCGCCGAGAGCTTTGCGCAGGATGCGAGCTTCTGCCATTAATTCAGCAGAGCCTACAAGCATGGATCCGACTGGAGCACAAAGGCCTTTCGAGAGACAAAACATGACCGTGTCGCAGCCGCGAGTCATTGCTTTCACGTCAAGATGCAGAGCGGTTGCTGCGTTGAAGATACGTGCGCCATCCAGATGAACGGGAAGGCCGCGCTCTTTGGCATTGGCCCAGATTTCTTCAATGACAGGCATAGGTATCACGGAACCACCTGCAAGGTTGGCCGTGTTTTCCAACTCGATGAGCCCCGTGGGTGCGCGAAAGTTTCCTTTGGCGTAGATGACAGGTTCAATATCGCGCCAGGTGAGGATGCCACGCTCGGCGTAGACGGCGCGGACGAGGCAGCCGCTGAAGACAGCTGTGGTGGCCATCTCCCAATCGAGAATGTGGGAGCGAGATTCGGTGATGATCTCTTGTCCGGGGCGGGTGTGGAGTCGGATTGCAATCTGATTGCCCATGGTACCGGTGGGGACAAAGAGCGCGGCTTCACGGCCGAAAATTTCAGCGGCACGTTGCTCAAGAGCGTTGACTGTGGGGTCTTCGCGGTAGACATCATCACCTACTTCAGCATTGGCCATGGCTTTGCGCATGGCATGGGTGGGTCGGGTGACGGTGTCGCTGCGCAGGTCAATCAATTTGGATTGCGTCATAATGAGAGTGCTCCCTCTGACTTTTCAATATCCATTTTAGATTGCCTTGGCTTCCCTTTCGCTTATGGTGTACCAAAATTCCGCGATGCTTAGTCAGCCCTTGCAGGTCTATACTGTCGTGAAGCCTATGCAGAAACTAACGACACTCGCCCTAATTGTGGCGCTGCCGATTTTGGCGGCATCTCAGACGACCACTCCCTCAGCAAAAACCGAATCGAAGGAAGGTACAAAACCCGCAATGAAGAAGACTCTGACGCCGCAAGAGGTTCACCGTTCAGCGATCGTCATTGATACGCATGCTGATACGCCGCAGCGATTTGTGGACGAGGGGTTTGACCTTTCCGATCCGTTGAAGGGCGGGAATGTGAATCTGGAGACGATTCACAAAGGTAATTTGGGTGCGGAGTTCTTTTCTATCTGGGTGGATCCGGAGGAAAACAAGGGGCATTTTGCGCGCCGGACGCTTGAGTTAATTGATTCCGTACATCAGCAAGTGGCGAAGCATCCGAAAGAGATGGTTTTAGTGACGACGGCCGATGGAATTGAGCGAGCACATCGCGAGCATAAATTTGCAGCACTTATGGGAATTGAGGGCGGGCATTCGATTGAGGGTTCGATTGGGCTGCTGCGTGATTATTACGATCTAGGCGTGCGCTACATGACGCTGACCTGGTCGAATTCAAATGGCTGGGCCGATAGTTCTGGTGATGCGACGGACGAGACGGTGAAACACACTGAATCGGGACTAAGCGAGTTTGGCAAAGATGTTGTCTACGAGATGAATCGTCTGGGGATGATGGTAGACATCTCTCATGTTTCGGATAAGACGTTTTACCGCACGCTGGTTATTACACGGGCTCCGGTGATTGCCTCGCATTCAGATGCGCGCGCACTCTGTGACGCTCCGCGCAATATGACGGATGATATGCTGCGCGCGGTTGCTCGTGTTGGCGGCCCTGGCTCGAAGGGCGGAGTAGTGCAGGTGAATTTCTACTCGGCTTTTGTTTCGCAGCAGTATCGCGACGCGCAGAAGGCGATGGGACCTGAGGTAAAGAAAGCTGTTGAGGATTTGAAAGCCAAGGCCAAGGCACAAGGGCATGAAGCGACCAGTAAGCAGATTGAGGATTTGCAGCGATCCTATGCTGATAAGATTCCTCGCCCGCCGCTCTCTATGTTGATTGATCACATTGACCACATTGTGAAAGTAGCCGGGATTGATCATGTGGGATTGGGTTCAGATTTTGATGGCGTGAATGGGCAGTTACCAGAGGGGTTGGATTCGCCGGCCGATTTGCCAAAGATTACCACTGCATTGATGGCGCGTGGTTATTCTCCCGAAGATTGCAGGAAGATTCTTGGTGGCAATTTGCTGCGCGTAATGCGTGAGGTGGAGCAGGTGGCCAAGCAGTTGCAGGCTGAAGAACGACCGAAGATTACTAACAAGCAGCCATTTGATGAATGGAAGAAATAGTCAGTGACCTTGATTTAAAATCTGAGATTTGCAGGATACGCACACGAACTGTGCGTTGTGACTAAATTTCTGTGGAGTGAATGAAATGAATTTGAAATCAATAAAAATGGCAGCCATTCTGTTGGCTGCGCTCTTTGCATTTGCCTCAATTGCACGTGCTGAGGATGAGGCACCGAAGGCCAGCGAAAAGCCGGCCGAGAAGACTGAGAAGGCACCGCCAACTGAGGTCACAACCCAGGGATCGGTGGATGTGCATGGTCAGCACATTCTTTACACGGCTGTTGCGGGCACGCTGACGGTTGGCGGGTCAAATGTGCAGGATGCGCAGCTTTCACTTGATGGAAAGCCAGTCCCGGGGAGTCAGCTAGCGTTGACGGAACCGAAGGATGCAAAGGATGCTGCGCCGACAGCGCGGATGTCTTATGTTGCATACTTCAAGAAGGACACCAGGAATGAAGATCGCCCGATTACGTTTTTCTATAACGGAGGGCCGGGGAGCGCGACGGTTTGGCTGCACATGGGATCGTTGGGACCAAAGCACGTGGTCACTCTAGGCGATACGCACCTGCCGGCTGCGCCATACAAGATGGTTGATAATGGCGAATCACTGCTTGATGTCAGCGACGTTGTCTTTATCGATATGCCGGGGACCGGTTTTGGACGGATTCAGGGTAAGGATGCAGACAAGGCCTTCTGGGGCGTGGAAGAAGACGCTAATGCCTTTGCTCGATTCATTGCGCGCTTTATTACCAAGTACAATCGCTGGAATTCACCGAAGTATTTATTTGGCGAGAGCTATGGAACGACGCGCTCTGCGGTGCTAGCCAACATTTTGCAGAATCAGTATTCGATTGATTTGAATGGCGTGATTCTGCTTTCGCAGATTTTCAATTTCACAGCGGATATTGACGAGGCTCACAGCAACCCTGGCGTTGACCTTCCCTACATGCTTGGATTGCCTACATACGCGGCAACGGCGTGGTATCACCATAAACTTCCTCAACAGCCAGCAGCACTGGAGCCGTTCTTGCGAGAAGTTGAGGGCTATGCGTTGACAACCTACGCAAATGCGTTGGCCAAGGGAACGGATTTGAGTGATACCGAGAAAAAGGATGTTGCGGAAAAGTTGCATCAGTACACAGGATTGCCAGTTACATACTTGCTCAAGGCGGATTTACGCGTGAGTGGCGGGCAGTTTACAAAGGCACTGCAGGATGATGATGATTTGACGACTGGCCGATTAGATACACGCTTCTCCGGACCTTCCATTGATTCGCTGAGTGAGTCAGCGGAGTATGATCCGCAAAGCTCGGCGATTTCGTCTGCCTATGTGACGATATTCAACGAGTATGCACGCAATACTCTCAAGTATGGCGAGGGACAGACGTACCTTGAACGCGCACAGTTTACCGGACATCGCTGGAATTTCAATATGAAGGGCCACGCGCAAAACAATGTAAGCGATTTCCTCGCTGAGGCGATGAAGATAAATCCACGGCTCAAGATCATGGTTTTCGGCGGTTACTATGACCTGGCAACGCCATATTTCGCGGCCCAGTATGAAGATAAGCACCTGCCTATCTCGTCAAAGCTTGCGAAAAACATTGAGTACGGATGGTTTGAGTCTGGCCATATGGTCTACGTGAAGGATGAGTGCCTGAAGCAATTGCATGACAGGACAGCAGCCTTCATCAAGGAAACATTGAGCGACACCAAGTAAAAGCAGTGTAGTTTTGAAAAGGGGAGCGCTTGAGATTTTTCAGGTGCTCCTCTTCTCGTTGAGAGGTTATTCTATTCAACATGAAAATCAAATTATCAGCCACTTTGATTGCAGCAGCCTTGCTGTTTCCCTTCTCGCTTTCAGCGCAGAGTTTTTCACTGCGCTTTTCAAAGTCAGTCAGCGCCGAATCACTTGATGGGCGATTGCTGCTGGTGCTTTCGACAGATCCGAGTGATGAGCCGCGCAATCAGATTGATGACACTCCGCGATCGCAGATTGTCTTTGGTGTGACGGTGGACGGCTGGAAGCCTGAAGCATCGGCTACGGTTGATGCAAGTGCATGGGGTTACCCGATCAAGAGCCTCAAGGATGTGCCTGAGGGTGAGTATTTTGTGCAGGCGGTGTTGAATAAATATGAAACCTTCCATCGCAGCGATGGCAAGGTAGTGAAGCTACATATGGATCAGGGTGAGGGACAGCACTGGAATAGCTCTCCGGGAAATTTGTATTCAAAGGTGGTCAAGGTGAACGTCAAGAAGGATGGCGCGCCGATTGAGATTGTGCTGACAGAGGTGATTCCGCCTATTCCTGCGCAGAAGGATACAAAGTACATTAGACATATCAGGATTCAGAGCGATGTGCTGACGAAGTTCTGGGGACGGCCTATGTTTATCAGCGCGATTGTTCTGGTTCCTGAGGGGTTTGATGCTCATCCTGAAGCGCGCTTTCCGCTGATTATCTTCCATGATCATTTTGTTTCGGATTTTGACAACTTTCGCGAGACGCCGCCGGACCCTGATTTGAAGCCTGATTTCAGCGAGCGCTTTCATTTGGCTGGGTACAACAGAATTCAGCAGGAAGAAGCGTACAAGTTCTATCAGACATGGACTGGGCCGAAGTTTCCACGCGTGCTCATTGTGAAGATTCAGCATGCAAATCCGTATTATGACGATTCTTATGCGGTGAACTCGGCGAACGTGGGGCCGTATGGCGACGCAATTGAAAATGAGCTGATTCCGGCGATTGAAAAACAGTTCCACGGCATCGGGCAGGGTTGGGCACGATTTGTTTATGGAGGATCAACGGGTGGATGGGAGTCGTTAGCTGTGCAAGTTTTTTATCCCGACCATTACAACGGAGCCTTTGCGGCTTGCCCTGACCCGATTGATTTTCACGCCTTCACGAATATCGATCTGTACAAAGACAGGAATGTGTTCTATCTAGAGGGCGCGCATAAGCGTGAAGAGCAACCGGCGATGCGCGATTACCTGGGACATACTTTCATTACAACAAAAGAGATAAACGGATACGAGTTGGCATTAGGTGATCATGGGCGCTCCGGTGAACAGTTTGATATCTGGGAGGCTGTATACGGGCCGGTCGGAGAGGATGGGTACCCAAAGCCAGTCTTCGACAAAGTGACAGGAGAGATTGACCATAAGGTGGCTGATTACTGGCATGAGCATTATGATCTGGAGGCGATACTTGAGCGCAACTGGGCGACGCTGGGGCCGAAGCTTGTGGGAAAGATTCACATCTACGTCGGTTACGAGGATACATACTTTTTGAATGATGCCGTCTACCGGATGGAGGATTTTTTGAAGTCGACAAAGGATCCTGCATATGGTGGCGAGGTTACGTATGGGCCCAAGGCGGAACATTGCTGGAATGGCGACCCGACGCAACCGAATGCCTACTCACGTCTGCATTACAACACGCAGTATATGCAGAAGATACTGGATCAGATTCAAAAAACAGCGCCTAAGGGTGCAGATCTGACGAGTTGGCGGTATTGAATGGATGCGAGGCTAAAGTTGTCAAAATATACGCCCTTGGCCTGCTCTGGTCGAAGCGTCTTGGGCCTGATATTCTTGAATTGCTTATGAAGATGCAAAGAATTCCACTTGCCCTTGTATTTGTCGCCGGGATGTTGCCGGCGGCTTTGTTTGCACAGCAGAGCCAGAAGCCGGTGACAGAGGAATTGCCCGACGCTCCCGCCGCGACTGGTGCTGCCTTGACGGTGCCGAATGGCCCACGCGTTGTGATGGACACCTCAATGGGCCGCATAACCTGCCAGTTCTATGAGAAGCAGGCGCCAAAGGCAGTGGCCAATTTTATTGCGCTGGCTGAAGGGACCAAGGATTGGGTTGATCCGGTGACGGGCAAGAAGATGCACAACAAGCGTTTCTATGACGGCACAACTTTTCATCGCGTGATTCCTGAGTTCATGATCCAAGGAGGCGACCGTGCGGGTACAGGAGCTGGCGATCCGGGATTCAGTTTTGATGATGAATTTGACCCGAATTTGAATTTTGATAAGCCTGGGCGTTTGGCGATGGCTAACAGCGGCCCCAATACAAACGGTAGCCAGTTTTACATTACGGAGACAGCTTACGATTCGCTGAACCAGCACTACACGTTGTTTGGCCAATGCGATGATCCGAGTGTTGAAGTAGTGAAGACGATAGCACGCGTCAACCGCAACGCAGACGACAAGCCGCTAGAGCCGGTTGTGCTGAAGAAGGTGACAATTGTGCGCGAAGGAGAACCACTGCCGCCACTTCCCGGCGCTGCCTCAACAACTCCAGCTGCAAAGCCAGCGGCTCCTTCGAAAACAGTAAAGTCGGCAATGCCAAAGTAATATTGCTTGAGCACAGCAGCATGAAGATCTGAGAAATTCAATGTTGAGAAGCGACAGTTAAAGGATCAAAGGAGATTTAACAATGTCATTAGCAGCAGGAACCTATGCAATCTTCAATACCAGCGAAGGAAAAATCACGGTGCGTTTGTTTGAAAGCGACGCTCCAATCACGGTGAAGAACTTTATCGACTTGGCTGAGGGCAAGCGCGAGTGGACGCATCCGCTCACCCACAAAAAGTCCCAGGACAAACTTTATGATGGAACCATTTTTCATCGTGTGATTCCGAACTTCATGATCCAGGGCGGCGATCCGGCAGGCAGCGGAATGGGCGGGCCAGGTTATCGTTTTGAAGATGAGACGCGAGGCTCGAAGCACAAGTTTGATACACCCGGCAAGTTGGCGATGGCCAACAGTGGCCCGAATACAAATGGCTGCCAGTTCTTTATTACTGTTGCAGCCACACCGTGGTTGACTGGCAACCATACGATCTTCGGAGAAGTTGTTGAGGGTCAGAATGTTGCCGACAAGATTTCTTTAGTGGCGAGAAGCTCGCAGGACAAGCCTCATAATCCAGTTTTAGTTGAGTCGGTGGTAATTGAACGCATCAGCTAGACCTAGTTAAATCTGAGATTTGAGCCCCCTGATTGATCTGGGGGCTCTTCATTTTGTGCAGGATTTGAATGCGGTTAGGCGAGAAGTCTTAGTATCCTAGAGAACAAGAGGTGCGAGTGGAAGTAGGTGAAATGAAAGCGAGTGAGCATGCACCAAAACATTTGATACAGGTGACGCCTCAGTTCCCTCCTGATGTCGACGGCCTCGGTGAGTTCGCGCTACATCTTGGTAATGCGCTCTTGAAGCAATCAGGAATTGTGAGCAAATTCATTGTCTGGCGATCTGCACAAGATTCGAACCCCTCAGCTATCGCGGGTTCTCATAGCACTGAACGTCTCCGTGAACAAAGCAGAGACGCATTTAATCAAGCAATTGAAGCATGTTTTCATGATTCAACGGCACCAGTTTTGCTGCTTCACTACACTTCGTACAGCTACTCAAAGGAGGGATTACCCTGGTGGCTGCCGGAGGTACTGCACAGATTCAAAGCGCGTGGTGGAAGGGTGGTTTGTTTTTTCCATGAACTCTATGCAAAGGGGCGCTTCCCTAATAAAACATGGATGGGTTCGTGGTTGCAAAAGAGAATCTTTCGACAGATTCTTGCATTGAGCGATGCAGCCATCACTTCGAATGAAGGTTATTTAGAGGAGTTACGCAGTAATAATGCAAAGAATTGCCCATTGTTACTGACTGCAATCGGATCGAATGTTGGCGAATTGAATGCGCTTGTACCACGAGCTAAACGCAGCAGAAGACTTGTTATATTTGGTCTTTGGATTACTCGTTTGCGGCTGTATGAGCGACATATGGATGGCATCAAGAAACTTGTAGAATTACTCCAGATTGATGAAATTGCAGACGTAGGAAATATTGACGACCCGGCGCCGATGCTGAAGCAAGCGAAGAGCGAATTAGGCGAACGAATGAAAATTTATGGCCGATTGCCGGCGAGCACAATTAGTGCGCTTCTGGCGGATAGTATGGTAGGAGTTGCAAATTACAACTATTCGCTGCGCTCTAAATCAGGTGTTGTAGCTGCATACCAGGCGCACGGTGTGCCATGTGTTCTCTTTCCTCCCATTGGTGAAATTTATACAGGGCAACTGTCGGACGAGTGTTTAAGTGCTGCGCAGGTCTTTGCAACGCAGCAGTCGAATTTATTCGAATTACTTGAGAGAACAAGCGAGGCGGGATTTGATGATTACCAAAAGAATCGGTCCTTTGACGCCGTCGCAAAGAAAATTGAGTCCTTGTTGTGGGAATAAGTGAAGTCAGGAAGTTTGAATTAACTTCTGCTCACTTGTTTGCTCACTTATTTACTCACAAGGTAAACTAAATGAGCAACTGTACTGTGCAGAGCAACTAAGTACAAGGCGACTGGAGCAAAATTGAACACTCAAACTGATCTTACGGTTCATACGGGATTTAATCCAGCACTCGAAGAAACCATCTGCACACTCTATGAGAAGGATTATCACTTTGGGCTTGCAGTCTTCATCAATACGCTTGTGCATAAGGGTTATAACGGCACAGTTTGGATAGGCTATCGCGGAGCGTTGCCGCCGTGGATCACGCAACTTAAGTCTGATTCGACTGTAAAGGATGGCGACAAGTCAATCGCATACTTCATGTTGGAGGACAAAGTTCGGCTAGCGTTCATACATGTTGACCCGTCTTATCATATGGCAAACTTCAAGCCACAGTTCATGCTTGAGATATTTCACCGTTACGCGACTGAGTGCCAATACCTCTGGTATTTTGACCCAGATATTTTCATTGTCAGCAGTTGGCGTTATTTTGAGCAATGGCAGCAGTGTGGAATAGCTCTTTGTGCAGATATCAATTTCAGTGTACTTCCTGATAACTCACCCTTGCGATATCGTTGGAAGAAATTTGCTGTAACTATTGGCTTACTCACAGCTAATGAATTGTCTCAATACTTCAACAGTGGAATGGTTTCGGTCGCACGCAACCAAATTGGGTTCATCGAACTCTGGATGCAGATTTTGAAAGGAATTGAGAAATCAGGCAATGATTTAAGTCAATTCAACAGCGGTGATCGTGAAGCCCTTTTCGATTTCTACGATCAAGACGCATTCAATATTGCGGCAATGTACACATCATTGCCACTCGCACCGCAGGGGCGTTGGGCAATGGGATTCGAGCCCGGAGCGACGGTTATGCATCATACGGTTGGGCCAAAACCGTGGAGAGGAACACTGAAGAGGGCTTTGCAGGGACATGCGCCTTCGAATGCAGCACGCTACTTCTTCATGCAAGCGGCAGGACCAATTCGCCCCTATAGCGGCAAGCAGTTATTTCTGCGCAAGACGGCGTGCTCGATTGCGTCCTTCATCGGACGTTTCTACGATCGGCCAATTTATTAAATAAAAATTACGCTGTGGCGCGTTGCTGATGTGCCTGACCACCGACGCGGACGCTGAGCACCTTAGAAACGCCTGGTTCCTGCATGGTGACACCGTAGATGAGATCTGCGGCCTGCATCATGCGTTTGGAGTGCGTGACGAGCAGGAACTGCGTATCGTGACTCAAAGAATGGAGCAAATCAGCGAGCCGGCCAACATTGGTTTCATCGAGTGCGGCATCTACTTCATCGAGGACGCAGAAGGGACTCGGTTGGTACTGGAAGATGCCAACGAGCAGTGCAAGCGCAGTGAGCGATTTTTCACCACCGGAGAGCAAGAGCACGTTTTGGAGCTTTTTGCCTGGAGGTGAAGCTACAATCTCGAGTCCACTCTCTGCCTGATTCTCAATATCAGTGAGACGCAGACTGGCTTGACCTCCGTTGAAGAGACGTGTGAAAACTTTGCCAAAGTTCTCGTTGATGCGCGCGAAAGCTTCGTCGAATTTTGTGCGGGAGATCAGATCAATTTCGCGGATAGTCTCCTGAATGTTGGCGATGGATTCGTTTAGGTCTTTGCGTTGAGTATCTAGAAAGCCATGACGCTCGGCAGTTTCCTTGTACTCTTCAAGGGCCATCATGTTGACGGGGCCCATCTGCTCGATGCGCTGGCGAATTTCGCGGCAGCGTTCTTCCTCAGCGGCAAGGAGGTCGGACTCGAGTCGATCGATGGCTTCGTCGGCGCGCAATTCAGCAGCCTCTAGGTTGACCTCAGTTAAACAACTTGCTTCTAGATACTCAAGATCTGAGCTGAGCTTGGCAGCTACACTAGTGAGATTCAGTCGTTGCTCACGTAGTTGATCGATGGCTGTACGCGCGGCTTTAAGTTCGGCTTCAAGCCTGGCGAGTTGTGCGCGAAGTAAGTGAGCTTCAGTGGCAAGCTTTTGCGATTCGGCTAGTGCCTCTGTGCGGAGCGTGGGCAGTTCGGTTTGGCGTGAAGCAAGTGCGGCACTCTCTTCAGTACGCTGAATGCGTTCTGCATCAGCAGCGGCTTGCTGCTGCTCTAGCGTCAGGATGCGGCGCTCAAGATCAGAGTGAAGGCGGTCGATGCGCTGGAAGGCAGATTCGGCGCCTCGGCGGCGTTCGTCAAGGCCGGCTAACTCCGCAGTGACACGTGCCGCCTCTTGTTGATGGTTTTCGCGCTCATTTCGAAGGAGAGAGAGAGTGGCTTGCTGCTCGTCGAGTTTCTTTTCTCCCTCTGCGTGCTCAGCTTCCAGACGCACAGCCTCTTCGCGTTTCTCGGTGATGAGTGTTTGCTTGGCTTCACGCGCCTGCTTGTTGCGCTCTGCCTGCGATACCCACTCGGCAAGACGGCGCTCGATGCGTTGCGCTTCAGCCTCCATCTGTTTGAGAGCTGCGCCGTGATTTGCTGCTTCGCGCTCTGCCTCGCGCTGTTCTTCGGTGCGAAGCTCAAGCCGTGAGTTTAGTTCATTGATGGTGATGACGAGTGCTGCAGTTTCGGACTCGGCTGTTGCGAGTGCAGAATCGATTTCGGCAAGGCGCGCATCTGCTTCACGCAGGTCACGTTTCAACGCCAGTGGACCTTCGCTTGCAGGTTTGCCACCGGTAACAGTTGCTGAATGGAAGGTTTCGCCGGGAGGAGTGAGGAACCACGCATTGGGATGTTCGCCTGCGAGTTTGCGGGCCAGTACAGCATCTTCAACAATGTAGCCATCGCGCAACTTGGGAAGAATCGATTCAAGCGAGTGCCCAAAACCGTTGAGCACACGAATCGCGTCGCGTAGCGGAGTTACTCCCGGGGTTGCACCCAACTCCGAAGCAGCTGTTTTCATATCGCCATTTGAAGAGCACGGATGGATCAGGAATGTTGCACGGCCATCTACACCGGATTTGAGAAGCTTGACGCCTTCGTCGGCAGCGTTCCAGTTTTCAACGACGACGTAATTCAGTTCTTCACGCAGGAACTCGTCAACCACAATCCCATTTTCGCCTTGAATTTCGAGGAAGTCCGCAAGAGTTCCGAGTGAGGAGAGATTGGCACCGAGCGCGCCGGGCTTGAGGAGACGACGCACAGTGTCAGTTGAGTAGCCGTGATTTCGAATCAAGGATTCAAGTGAATCCTTGCGACCGCTGACAGTGGCCTGCTCACTGCGCATTTGATTGATGCGCATGCGCAAGGAGTTTTCATCAGTGCGCCGAGCCTGAAGCGAATTGCGCAGTTCTGCGATTTCAGATTCGAGACGATTCAGGGTTTCAGCTGATGCTGCAAAACGAAGATTTGCCTGTTCGCGATCAATTCCGAGAGCTTCGGATTCATGCTTCGAATTGCGCATCTCAGCTTCGAGTCGCTCTGCCTCGCGTTCCAATGCAGCTAGACTTTCTTCGGCCTGCGCGGTGTTGTTGCGCGCGTTGCCTGCGAGTGTAAGCAGGTGCATGGAATGGCGACGATCGGCCTCGAGTTGGCGCTCTGAAGTAAAGACCGCGTCTGCAGCCTCGCGTGCCTTTTGCTGGCTGAGCTCAACCTGCGTGCGGAAGACGCGGACTTCTTCAGCTGCGGTATTGAGGAAGTGTTGTTGCTGGGTGCGCTCATCGGCGATGCCAATCAGTTGAGTGCGTGTCTGTTCAAGCTCAGCAGTGCCGGCAGCGAGACGCGATTCAAGTTCTGCGATACGCTCCGTGTTCGAACGCTCGCGCGCAGAGGCGCGTTCAAGTTCTACTGCAGCTTCATTGGCGGAGGATTGTGCGCGCTGATGTTCGGCGTCAAGCTCATAGCCGCGCTCGGTGAGAGAGTGCTGCGTTTCTTCCTGCTGTGCGATGGCCACTGAGCCTTCATCAGTTTGCGTGGAGAGCAATGCAATTTCTTCATCCAGCCTGGCTTGCTCCAGATCCATCAGGGTCATGCGGCTGGCGAGAACGACCTTCATCCTGGCGCGCAACTCTTCACGCGCAGCGGCAAATCGCTCTGCTTTGGATGCTTGGCGCTTGAGACTGTTCATCTGCCGCGTGACTTCTTCAAAGATGTCGTCAACGCGGGCCAAATTTTGCTTGGCACTTTCTAGACGCAACTCGCTGAGACGCTTCTTAGTTTTGAATCGCGTGACTCCAGCCGCCTCTTCAATGATGGCGCGGCGATCATGCGGCTTGGAGCTCAGCAACTGGCCGATGCGCTCCTGACCGATGATGGCGTAGCTTTCCGGACCGAGGCCCGTGCCCATGAAGATGTCCTGAATGTCGCGCAGACGGCAGAGCTTGCCGTTGAGCAGGTATTCGCTTTCGCCGGTGCGAAAGAGCCGGCGTGTAATGACTACCTCACCCTTTTGAGGAGTGCGCGCGAATTTGCGGCGACGGATTTTGAGAACCACTGCATGAGGACCTTGTGTGCCAGCTTCACCTTCTGCCGGCTGCGCCTCTTGTTCACCGCCCTCAAGAACTACACCCGGCTGCTCAGAGGATATGATCTCTTCAGCTTCGGCTGCGCGCTGGAGGCGGAGTTCTTCTTCATTCCAATCTTCAGGGCCCTCATGCTCGACGACGACCTCAGGTTCAACGGGAATGGGGCCTTCAATTTCTGCCGGATCGATGAGAGTAACTGTGACCTCGGCCATACCAAGTGGCTTGCGCTCTCGTGTTCCGGAGAAGATTACATCCTGCATGTTGGAGCCGCGCAGACTTTTCGCGCTCTGCTCACCAAGAACCCAACTGCCGCCGTCGAGGATGTTCGATTTGCCGCAACCATTAGGTCCCACAACCACAGCGATGCCGGTACCAGGGACGGTGATCTCCGTGCGGTCGCAAAAGCTCTTGAAGCCAAGGATGTGGATTTTTTTCAGTTTGAGCATTTCGACTCCCGGTGTGAATAAGGCATTGAACATGAGGGGAATTCGCGAAAGCTGGAAGCGTCCTGAAAGTGGCTGCCAGTTGCGAAAACACTACTATCCAAGTTCAAACATTAAGGCGCTGCGAGGTTGGGGTCAACGTCTGGGGTCGTGGTTTTTGTGGATAAGGTGTCTGGAATAACAAATCCGGAATATTTAGTGGGAAATGAGCAATTTAAGCGTTAATTACGCCAAATTTTCAAGAGTGTTTTGCATCTGCGTAACTTTGGTAGACGCAATCATTTGTAGATGCGATATCCGACAACGTAGCATTGATAATGAACCATTGAGTGAAAATGATCACAATTCAGGCGACCTAGGCGAACTGCTGCATCGCGTCTTCGGCTTTGACCGATTTCGCACCAATCAGGAGCCAGTGTGCCGCGCTGCTGTTGATGGCCGCGACTTGCTGCTGGTGATGCCTACTGGTGCTGGAAAAAGCCTTTGCTACCAGTTGCCCACGTTAGCACGCGGAGGCACGGGTTTAGTTGTGTCCCCGCTGATCGCGCTGATGGAGGATCAAGTTGCAAAACTGGCTGCGCTTGGATTGCATGTTGCGCGCATCCACTCCGGGCTTGAGCGTGCTGTTGCGCGGCAAGCCTGTGTTGATTATCTTGCCGGGAATCTGAACTTCCTCTTTATTGCGCCGGAACGTCTGCGTGTGCCCGGATTTGCGGAGATGCTGGCCAAGCGAAGACCATCACTGATTGCAATAGACGAGGCGCATTGCATCTCGCAATGGGGCCATGATTTTCGTCCCGATTACAGAATGCTGGGACAGCATTTGCCTACATTGCGTGGAGCTGATGAGAGCAATGAGACGCGCACTCCGATACTTGCTTTGACCGCGACTGCAACCCCGGCTGTGCAGGCGGATATTGTTGACCAGTTGCAGATGGTGAATCCTGCACATTTTATTCATGGTTTTCGGCGCGAGAATCTGGCAATTGAAGTGATGGAGGTTCCTACGCCGCAGCGAGCGAGCGTAATCTGCGGATTGTTGAGCGATCCCATGCGACGCCCAGCTATCGTCTACGCACAAAGCCGCAAGCTTGCTGAATCACTGGCTGCTGAGTTGGCCAACCCACTACGCAAGGGACATATTCCAGCTGCGGCTTATCATGCAGGAATGGAGCCCATACTGCGAGATGAAGTACAGTCGGCTTTTCAACAAGGCAAGTTGGAAGTGGTGGTGGCGACGATTGCGTTCGGAATGGGGATCGACAAAGCCAATATTCGTACAGTGATACACGCGGGACTCCCGGCAACACTTGAGGGGTACTACCAGGAGATTGGCCGCGCTGGTCGCGATGGAAGCCCAAGCCGAGCGATACTGATGCATTCTTACGCCGACCAGCGTATGCAGGATTTCTTCTTGACGCGCGATTACCCTCCGGTTGCAGATCTGGAAGCGGTTGCGAAGACACTTGACGAGTATGCTAGGCCGATTGAAGAGTTACAGCTTGAATCGAAGCTGACTCTGGAGTGCTATGGAAAGGCATTAGAGAAGTTAGCGATACACGGCGGAGCTCAGATAGATTTTAACGGTAATGCGATGGCCGGGAAAGCAAAATGGAAGAAAACTTATGGCGTGCAGGTGATTTATCGCCAGGAGCAAATTGAAAAAGTTCGCCAGTACACCGAGGCGCAGGAGTGCCGGATGTGCCTGTTGGTCAAGCATTTTGGCGATGATGAGGATGCGCGTGAGCAGTGCGGGTGCTGCGATGTCTGCGACCCGGCTGGCGCTGTGCTCAGACAATTCCGTCGTGCAACTGCCGAAGAGCGTTCACTCGCATTGCTGATTTTGGATGCGCTGCGAGACGTGGACTACAAAGCTACAGGAACGTTGCAGCGTGAACTAGGACTTGCCGAACGCATGAGCCGTGATGCTTATGACGAACTGCTGAAGGCAATGGTCCGGGCAAAATTAATCTCAATTGAAGATGCTGAATACGAAAAAGATGGAGTCGTGCGACGTTATCGCAAGGCGAGTCTTGAGGAAATTGGCTTGAGTTTGCGTAAAAATTCTCAGTTTGATCTTCTCTTGAGCGATGGAGTCGTTGATGCTCTGCGTAGTGAGTCCGCCCCTGCGACAAGAAAGAAAACTACCGGAGCATTCGGCTCGGGGAAAACTACGACTAAATCCGTAGCGACGACAAAGAGTGTTGAAGCCTTCACGAGACATCCATTGAGTGCCGATGCAGAGGCTATTGCCGAGCGTTTGCGCGCATGGCGAACAAGCGAGGCAAAGCGGCTCAAGATTCCGCCATATCTGATTTTGCTGGACAATAAGCTGCGCGAGATTGCTCAGATACATCCCAAAAATCTACGCCAGCTGGAAGAGTTGGCGGGCTTAAGCGCAACCAAGGTGGAGCGCTACGGCGAGGCGATTCTGGCACTCTGTTCTAAATAGCGCGAATTCCCTCTCCCATGCGCTATTCTGATTGAAAGTTGAAAGGCATCCGCATGGCGTTGACAGAGATCGACAGCAAAGCCCGAGAGATCATCCTGACGATTCAGGAGTACTCGATTTCGACCTGGCGCGCAGTCAGCAACCTCTTTCGCCCTCCCATTTACTGGAACGATATGCTGATCCAGGCCGACGTCATCGGCGTTGGCTCAACGACGATCGTCATACTGGTAGGTTTTTTCACAGGTGGCGTGCTTGCGATTCAATCCATGGCCACACTCTCTGCCTTTGGCGCCACTGCCATTACAGGACGCTTTGTCAGCCTCTCAATGGTGCGCGAGTTGGGACCGGTGCTGACCGGCGTCATGGTTTCCGGTCGCAATGCCTCTTCGATTGCCAGCGAACTTGGATCGATGGTTGTGACTGAACAAATTGACGCCATGCGCGCGCTCGGCGTTGACCCTTTACGCAAGCTGGTTCTGCCGCGCATAGTTGCCTGTGTCGTCATGTTGTTTTTCCTCACAATTGTTGCGGACTCCTTTGGAACGGCTGGCGGTGCTGCAGTTTCCATCTTTATGAACGGCCAAAACAGCACACAGTATTTTTCTTCCGCCTATGAGTCCCTGGTCTTCAGCGACATTCTGCAAGGCCTGGTCAAGCCACTCTTCTTTGGTTTCATCATCGCTTCCATTGGCTGTTTTTATGGCTTGCGCACTACGGGTGGGACACAGGGCGTGGGCCGCTCCACTATTCAGGCTGTGGTCACTTCTTCTGTCCTCATCATCGTTGCTGATTTTCTAATCAGCCAGATTATGGTTGCGCTCTTTATCAAATGAAACAGTCCAACTCCATTCTCGATGACCGAACGACACCAGTTGCTAAGTCGGCATCGGATTCTGCGCCAGTAGTTTTTCACAATGTCAGCATTCGCTTTTATGGCCCTCCAGTTCTCAAAGATGTAAGTTTTACGCTGGGAGCACATGAGACGAAGATCGTACTAGGGCCCGCAGGAGTGGGGAAAAGCGTTCTGCTCAAGCTCACGAATGGGCTGCTGAAGCCAAGGCGCGGGCATGTGGATTTATTCGGGCAGAATCTTTCTGAATTGACTGAAGACCAGCTCTTCCCTCTCCGCAAGCGGACTGGAATGGTTTTTCAGGAGGGTGCGCTCTTTGACTCGCTCTCCATTCGCGATAATGTCGCTTACCAACTTCACGTAGAAAATATTCCAGACGAAGAGATTGAGAGGCGCGTTCGTGAAGCTCTTCGCTTTGTTGAACTCGAGCACACCATTGATTTTTTTCCAGGCAGTCTCTCGGGGGGAATGAGACGTCGCGTGGCCATAGCACGAGCCATCATCACCCAACCCGATCTTCTACTTTATGATTCACCTACTGGCGGACTGGATCCCGTCACATCAAATACGATCATTGAACTCGTGGTGAAAGAGCGAGATGTTTATCACACGCCTGCTCTACTGGTAACGCACCGTTTGCAGGATGCTTTCACTTTAACCAGTCACCGTTACGATCAGGAGTTGGGGCACATGGTGCCGCTACCTAAAGGAGAAACCGATCCTAATACCAGTTTTCTGATGCTTAACGAGGGCCGTGTGCTCTTTGATGGAGCGCTGGATGATTTGTTACGAAGCGAGGATCCGTTTGTGCGGGAGTTTTTATCTTAGGACGAATACCTACATACCTCCGCTCTGTTATTTAAAGCCATTTCAGTTACTTTACTGAACATTAAATTGCCTTTAAACTAAAGATAATTTTTTGCGTCATTTTTGTCGTGAAGATTGACAATCAGAACATAAGGCGATGAAGATATTTGAAATTTTCCACTAGCCAGCGCAAGTTCGTCAGAGTTCAATAGATCTTCCCTTTTTCTGCGCAGCATTGTGTGTGTTTTTTGAAATCACTGAGGAGGCTCCATAAGATGAAATTCAGATCGCGCTTGTATTACATTATGATTTGCCTTATCGCAATTGCCATTTGCTCTGTGCCCCACGCGCTACGTGCAGATACCGTTCTGCTCAAAAACGGCGACCGCATCACTGGAACAGCGACCAAGCTGGAAGCTGGCAAGCTCTCGTTCAAGATCGCGTATGCTGAAGCCATCACCATTCCATGGGATGAAGTTGCCAGCCTGACCATGATTCAGCCTCTGTTGTTAAGCACGCCGAATGGCACTCTGAGTGTGAGTTCTGTGGAGCGCAGTAAAGAGGGACTGATACTTACGACTCCTTCTGGTCCAAAGACTCTGGATGCTGCGGCGGTAACTATTATGCGCACTGCGGTGGATCAGAAAGCTTATGAAGATTCGCTGCATCCAAGCTGGGTTCAGGCATGGGCTGCAAACGTGAATCTCAGTCTCGCTCTTGCCCATGGCAATTCCGAGACGACGACATTTAGCGCTGGTTTTACTGCAACACGTGTCACGCACAAAGATAAAACACAGCTCTATGCGAATACACTTTACAGTAAAAATGGAAACGCGACGCCGTCGACGAGCGCTAACACATCCTCTGGCGGATTCCGTTATGACCACAATCTTGATCCCAAATTATTCGCCTTTGGGAGCAGTGATTTCACCTCAGATGCGCTTCAAAATCTGGACTTGCGCTCGATTGTAGGCGGTGGATTTGGCTGGCACGCAAGCAAAACTCCTCGACAGAGTTTTGATGTGATGGGCGGTGTGGTTTGGATCCACGAAACGTACTCCCCAACACCTACCAACAGCTTTACTGCCATTAATATCGGCGAGCAGTACTCGCGCAAGGTTGGAATTGGAAGTCTGTTTTCTGAGCAAGCGTATTTTTATCCGAACCTCAACCAAACGGGCGAGTACCAGTTTTCCGTTGATTCAAGCTTCAGTACCAAGATCGGAAAGATTTTTACCTGGCAGACCACATTCAATGACAAATACACATCTTTCCCGCCGGCAGGAACTCTGAGTAATGACCTCATTCTGACGACTGGATTGGGTATAACGCTCGCTCGGCATTGATGTGTGAGTGAGCCCATTCTGGTTAACTGATATATTTCAAATGGCTTCGATCAAGTGATATGCGGTCCGTTTGCTCTTCGCTGACCGCCCGAACTGTTCATCCACTGCCCCCAAATGCTAACCTTATATGTTTTGATTTTCTGATTTTTCTGGGGGAATTATGGCTAAGAAGTTTTCAGGCGTGGATTTTCTGCATTTGGATGCCACTTTTAGCGAGGACGAGCTTTTAGTCCGCCGCACTGCGCGCGATTTTGTTGACGACAATCTGATTCCAATTATCGAAGAGTGCTTTCGCGAAGGGCGTTTTCCGCGTGAGCTCGTGAAAACCATGGGCGAACTCGGCTTCTTTGGCGCGAACCTTGAAGGCTATGGTTGCGCAGGAATGTCAAATGTGGAGTACGGCCTTGTGATGCAGGAACTAGAGCGCGGCGACTCCGGCTTCCGCAGCTTTGTCAGCGTGCAATCAGGCCTCGTGATGTACCCAATCTACGAGTTTGGCTCCGATGAGCAAAAGAACTACTGGCTCCCCGCGATGGCTAAGGGCGAAAAGCTGGGCTGCTTTGGATTGACCGAGCCCGACTTCGGCTCAAATCCCGGCGGGATGCGCACGACAGCACGCAAAGTTGGCAATGAGTACATTTTGAACGGCGAGAAGATGTGGATAACGTCAGGAACAATCGCCGATGTGGCCATAATCTGGGCCAAGGTTGAAGAAGAAGATGGCCGCGTCCGTGGCTTCCTTGTCGAATGCAACCGCCCGGGTTTCTCCGCTTTTGATGTGCACGGCAAGTGGAGTTTGCGCGCTTCAGTCACGAGCGGATTGTCACTGCAGGATGTGCATGTGCCTGCTACGAATCTGTTGCCCAAGTCGGGTGGTCTAAAGAGCCCGCTGATGTGCCTCAATCAGGCGCGTTATGGAATCAGCTGGGGCGCGATTGGCGCTGCGATGTCCTGCTATGACACGGCTCTGCAATATGCTCTGGTACGCAAGCAATTTCATGATGCGCCAATTGCAAGTCATCAGCTGATTCAGGAACGCCTGGCATGGATGGTGACGGAAATCTCGAAGGCCCAGTTGCTGAGCTTGCAGGTTGGCCGATTGAAGGACAAAGGAACGGTTCGCCCTGAGCATATCTCCATGGCCAAACGCAATAACGTGTGGATGGCCCTTGAATGTGCGCGCATTGCCCGCGATATTCTAGGCGCTAACGGCATCACTGAGGATTACCCCATCATGCGCCACATGATGAACCTCGAATCGGTGAAGACATACGAGGGCACGCACAATATGCACACCCTCATCATTGGCCAAAGCATCACCGGAATTGCCGCATACTGAACCGCATGCACAAAGAATGGAACTGAAAATGCCAGTTAAAACCATCTACGAGCCCTTCCGCATCAAGAGCGTTGAACCGATACGCGGAACCACACGGGCCGAACGCGAAAGTATGTTGCGCGAGGCCCATTACAACCTGTTTTTGCTCAAGGCCGATGATGTACTGATAGACCTGCTTACGGATTCAGGAACCGGCGCCATGTCTACGCATCAGTGGGCGGGCATCATGGAAGGCGACGAGAGCTACGCCGGCAGCCGCAGCTTTCAAAACTTCAAGAGCTCGATTCAGGATATTTTTGGCTTCAAGCACGTGATGCCTACGCATCAGGGCCGTGCCGCTGAGCGCATTCTCTTTCAGACCATGTGCAAAGCGGGCGATATTGTTCCGAACAATACGCACTTTGACACTACCCGCGCGAATGTGGAATTCACAGGTGCTGAAGCACTTGATCTGCAGATTCCCGAGGGGAAGATACCTGATAATCGCTATCCATTCAAAGGCAACATGGATGTTGCAGCGCTTGAAGCGCTAATCCAAAAAGTGGGCAAAGAAAAGATTCCGCTGGCCATGCTGACGGTGACTAACAACTCAGGCGGAGGGCAGCCGGTTTCAATGGAGAATACGCGCGCGGTTTCGACAATCTGCCGCAAGCATGGAATTCCCTTCTACATTGACGCATGCCGTTTTGCCGAGAACGCCTACTTCATCAAGTTGCGCGAGGCTGGCTACGCGGATAAGACACCGAAAGAGATCGCGCAAGAGATGTTCTCGCTTGCAGACGGCTGCACAATGAGCGCAAAGAAAGATGGCATGGCGAATATCGGCGGCTTTCTCTGCACTAACGACGATCGCCTGGCGCAGCGCGAAAGTGACTTGCTGATTCTGACTGAGGGGTATCCAACCTACGGCGGACTGGCAGGCCGCGATCTTGAGGCTGTTGCCATTGGCGTGCAAGAGGCTTTGGACATTGATTACCTCAAATACCGTATCTCTTCGACAGCGTACCTCGGGAACAAAATCTCAGAGCATGGTGTGCCGATTGTTCAGCCGCCGGGCGGCCATGCAATCTACATTGATGCGAAAGCATTTCTACCGCACGTTCCAGTGGAGCAATTTCCCGGCGTAGCGCTGGCTGCCGAACTTTATCTGGAGGGTGGAATCCGCGCGGTGGAGATTGGCAGCCTGATGTTTGCCGCAGCGGCCAAGATGGAACTGGTACGTTTGGCTATTCCGCGTCGAGTCTACACGCAGAGCCACATTGACTACGTCGTCGAGGTGATTCTGGATGTGTGGGAGCGCAGAGAGCAAATCAAGGGACTTAAGCTGACCTATGAAGCACCGTTTTTAAGACACTTTACGGCAAAGCTGGAGCCGGTTTAGAGGTCATTGAAATATGGAGGCTAAAGATGAACAGAAACATTAAGTTTTCTGTGAAAGCTGTTCTATTTTCTAAATTTACGCTCGCATTCAGTTTCGTGCTGGCAGCCTTCTCTTTGAGTTACTTTGCCATGGCGCAGACTGACGCCTACATAATTGCACATCAGACACCGATCGTGCTTCACGCCGCACGGCTGCTGGAGATTGAATCCGGCAAACTCTTTCAGCCCGGCGAAGTACTTGTCTTAGGTGAACGGATCGTCGCTGTTGGTCAATCCGTTGAGCATCCCAAAGGGATGCAATATTTTGACGTGGGCGATGCGACTCTGATGCCTGGATTGATTGATGCGCACATCCATCTCTTTCTGCACCCCGGCGCTGAAGACCTGCCACCCGTCGAAGAGTCAGTTCCCTGGCGCACTCTGATTGCCGCGGATGCAGCGAGAGCCGATCTGATGGCCGGCTTTACTGCCGAGCGCGATATGGGCACAGAGGGTGCTGGTTCTGCCGACACAGCCGTTCGTAACGCTATCAACTCAGGTTTGATTCTTGGGCCGCGGCTCCGAATCAGCGGCAATGCAATCGATATTATGGGTGGCCACGAAGACGCCAATCGATTTAACCCAGCACAGGCAGTGCTTTCAAATGCTGACCGCGCCAATTCCGCCGATGAGATCATCGCCGTGATGCGCTCGCAACACAAGGAAGGATCGGATTTTGCAAAGATCTACGAAACCGGCCATGACAGCATGGTCAATGGCGAACTTCACACGCCTTACCAATACACTGAAGCGCAATTGGCCGCCGCGGTGGAAGAAGCACGACGTTTGAATGCTGTCGTCGCAGTTCACGCCATGGGCGAGCCTGGAACCCTTTATGCAGCAGAGGCCGGCGTTGCTTCAATTGACCATGCGACTCAATTGAGCGACGAGACGATGCGGCTGATGAAGGAAAAACACATTCCAGCGGTGCCGACCTTTGCCATATTTGAATATTTCGCTGAGCATGCCACTTCCCCGGAGACCAAGGCGCGCGAAGAAGCGTTGCTCAAGTTCAAGATTGGCGAGTTCAAAAAGCAGATTGCTGCAGGAATTCCCTTTGCGGTCGGCTCTGATGTGGGCCCTTTCCCGCACGGAACACAAGCCCGCGAACTCACGCTGATGGTGCGCTACGGGATGAAACCACTAGCCGCATTGCCGGCGGATTTGATTGAAGGCGCAAAACTACTGGGGTGGGCTGATCAGATCGGAACGCTGAAGCCGGGGTACTACGCAGACATCATTGCCGTGCCGGGCAATCCGCTTGAGGATATATCCGTCACTGAACACGTGCGCCTTGTGATGAAGAATGGTTCGATTGTACGTCAGTAGACAGAATTAAACTGCAACTGTAAAGCTGTCCTCAGTGCGCGTAACAGCGTGATAAAGGGTGTCACGCTCGACGGAGACTCGACCGGCTTCTGTAATCAGGCGGCAAAGCTCTTTGCGGGTCATTCCCTGCGGAGTGGTGGCTCCAGCGTCGTGGTAGATCTTCTCTTCAATCACTGTGCCATCCAGATCATCTGCGCCAAAACGCAGCGAGATTTGCGCGATCTTGGGCGTCAGCATCTGCCAGTAGGCTTTGATGTGCGGGAAGTTGTCGAGGATAAGGCGGCTGACTGCGATCTGGCGGATATCGGTGAGGCCAGTTGTGACGGGCAGATGGCTGAGTGGCGTGTTTTCGGGGTGAAAGGCCAGCGGGATGAAGGTCTGGAAACCGCCGGTTTCGTCCTGCAGGTTGCGCAGTCGCATCAGGTGGTCAACGCGGTGCTCATCGCTCTCAATGTGGCCGTAGAGCATCGTCGCATTCGACTTGAAGCCCAGGTTGTGTGCGATACGAGCCGTATCTATCCATTCATTGCCGTCAATTTTGTGGTCACAGATGACGGAACGGATTTCTGTATCGAAGATCTCAGCTCCGCCGCCAGGGAGCGAGTCCAAGCCGGAATCACGCAGCTTAATGAGCGTCTCTTCAATGGAAATTTTGGCACGACGGGCGAGGAAGGAAATCTCCACCATCGTGAAGGCTTTAATGTGGACCTTAGGGAAGCGTTCTTTGAGGCCGGCGATGAGGTCGAGGTAGTATTCGAGGGGCAGATCCGGGTGCAGACCACCGACGATGTGGAACTCCGTGACGGCCTCGGAGTAGCCTGAAGCCGCTGTGCGCCATGCCTCTTCCAGAGTCATCGTGTAACCGTTTGAATCGCCCTTCTTGCGGCCGAAGGCGCAGAGGCGGCATGCTGCCACGCAGACATTGGTGTGATTGATGTGGCGATTCACGTTGAAGTAGGTCAGGTCGCCGTGAAGGCGCTCGCGAACCGAATTTGCAAGCCAGCCGACTGCAAGCACATCCGTGGTGCGATAAAGCAGAACACCTTCGTCAAAAGAAAGCCGCTTTTCAGCCAAGACTTTTTCAGCGATGGGTTCAAGACGAGGATCGTGTGTGCGAAAGCTGGAGAATAAATTTGGTTTGCTGTCGGCCATAATTCCATTCTAGTTCAAGCTTAGAGCCATTTCAGGATCGAAGGCGAAAATACGGTGAACTATAGGGGGGGGAGGGGGAGTCGGCTGTGAAACTGTGCAACTGTGAAACTGTGAACAAGCAAGTTCATCTTGTATCTCTTCATTGTGCATGAACCCGGGAAATAATCTGCAGAAAAGGAAAAGCCGGGGAAAGAATCCCCGGCCCTTTTAAAAGATGCACTAGTTACTTGGCTGTTGGAACTGATGCGTCGACCTTGGGCCCCTGCAAGACGCCATCAAAGAGCGAGGCGGCAATGAGTTGGCCATTGCTGGCGCGGATCAAATGCAAGCGGTAGCCGCTTTTGTACAGTTGCCATTCTTTGGTGTCCGGATCGATAGCGTAGACGTGGTCACTGGTGCGTGAACTGAAGAGAACACGATTCAGGCCAGCGTCGTAGAATACGTCGTCAATACCACGGAGCGGGAAGCGTGAGAAGGCCATCCAGCTCTGATCCTTGGTGTTGAAGAAGAAGACGCCATCACGTGAGCCAACCCAGAGAACGCCATTGGGCGAGAAAGAAATTCTGCGCAGAACAGAAAGGGTTGGAGGCAGTGTGACTGCGGTCCAGGTTGCCCCAGCGTCATTGGAGACGGCCAGCGCGACATCGTTGGCAACAGCCATGGTTGAGCCATTGACAGCTGCAGTTTTGAAGTCATTGCTGGTTAGACCCTGGCCTCCCTGCCAGCTCACTCCCTTATCCCTGCTGACGAAAACACCGGAAGAAGTAGTTGCAAGCCAAACGGGGGCTGAAAAATCAAGTGCAAAAACACGGCCATCAATTTGTTTCGAAGGCAGGTTTACAGTTTGAGTTTTGGTGATTTTCTTGCCGTTTTTAACTGTGACAATGGACTTGGTAAAGGTGTTCTTAACTGATCCTGCCGGCTTCCAGGTGGAATTGCTGTTCAAATTTTGAGCTGCAAGACTGAAAATGCCATGCGTAGTACCGGCAAAGATTGTTCCGTCAACGCCTTGAGCCAGGGAGAATACATCATATTCATTGAGCCCATTGGGAAGTTGCATCCAATTCTTCCCGTTATCTTTGGAGAAGAAGACGCCGCCAAAGTTCTTGTCATTGGCAACACCGACAAAGATGCCTTCAACCGGTGCATGTGAAACCAGCATCGCTTCAACCTTGCGTTGCGAGAATCCGCCATTCGATTGTTCAAATGTAGCGCCGGCATTGTTGCTCACTAATACACCGGAGCGGTCTGTGGCAAGCATTACGCGGTTGTGGTCTTTTGGGCTGACGTAGATACCGTTGACAATCACTTCAGACGAAGTCATGAGCTTGAAGTTTTTGCCACCATCGGTAGTCTTGTACAAACCCTCAGTGGTGCCGGCATAGACTGTATCGTGGTCAATTGGATCCTGCATCAGTACGCGGGTGCGTCTCGCGGTTGCAGGGATGCCCTGAATTTTTTTGTAGAGCGCACCGCCATTTTCGGATTTGTAAATACCGCTGCACGCGCTGGTATAAACGATATCGGTATTGTTGGGATCAATGATGATGGAAAAAACATCCGAATCATCAATGAGGCCCTGCTTGATGCTGTTCCATGTAATTCCGCCATCAGTTGTCTTCCAGGGCAGATGCCATGTGCCAGCGTATACGATGGCGGGATTCTTGGGATCAACGGCGAGCGATTGAACTTCGTGAATCTCGGAGCTGCCTGCCGGACTGATCTGCGCCCAGTTTTTTCCATAGTCGTTGCTGCGATAGACACCTTTAAGGGTACCCACGTAGATGCGTGCAGGATCCGAGGCAGCCTGAGTCAGTGAGCGCACGGATTGCCCTTCCATTGAGGGAACCTTGACCCACTTGGCGCCACCATCATAGCTGATCCACAGGCCGCCGCTGGTGCCATCCAACTTCCATCCGCCAACGTAGATTGTTTTTTTGCGCTCGGAATCAATCAGGATGCGGTCAATGATCAGGTCGTCTGAAGGCTCGATCTTGGCAAGGCGGTTCCAGGTTGCTCCGCCATCTTTCGATTCGTAGACCCAGCTGTTTGTGGTTCCAATAAAAAGATGCGAAGGGTCGCCCGGCACGCCGGCAATCGAACGCACGTCGCCGCCATCAGGACCGATGACCGACCATGGTTGTGAAGATTGTGCAGCGCCCATTTTTACAAACAAAAGGGCAGTGAACAAAATTGCAAGACTGGCGTATTGAAATGCAGAAATTACAGGTTTGTGCGACAGCTTCATGGAGCATCCCTCGAATCATTGAATTTGATTTTTGTGCACTTTTGATACGGTTAACGGACTGTTGAGTTGAATCTCGCGGACAGGTTGCGTGGCCACTGAAGCAACTTGTTTACACCTTTACAAATCAGCTCGGTAATTGCATTTGCACAAAAAATTCGAACACAAAGAGCCTACGCGCGCACAGTAAAAAGTGCGGCATGTACCCCTGCGGTCAATGTTACAGGAGTAATTGTTGATTGACATCAAAAAACAATAGATGTCCGGGAGGAGAATTATTCGAACGTAATAGTTTGACGCTAATGGGGCAAATAAGAAAGGCCCTGCTTTTCGCAGGGCCTTTCAGTCTGTGAACTAACTACAGAGTATTACTTGGCTGCAGGAGCTGCCTTCTTCTTGGAGGCGGTCTTCTTTTCCTTGGCAGCCGCCAAAGCAGCAGCGTGAGCCTGAGCGCGTGTACGTGATTGCGGCTTGACCTTGGTCTCATCAACCGGCTTTGTGCCTGTTGAATCGTAGGTGGCGCCGGCAGGAACCAGAATGCTCCGTGCCATCTGTGCATCGCCTGAATCCGTGGCGACCGAGATACGCGAAGGATCAATCTGCTTGTCTTCAACAAGGTAAGCCTTGGTGTTGACGGCACGCTGAGCAGCATGGTCAACCCCAACCTTTGCCTTCTTGCCCGCTGCATTCAAACCCTTCTCGGAAGCATTCTCTTCGCCAATAACAACAACCTTGGCGTCGGGCTGCTTTTGGAGGTTCAAGGCAACGTCATCAAGGCAACCCTTGGCTTCATTGTCCACACGGTCAATCGGCTGAGTCTTCTTGCCGAATGTGATCGAGCAGAGCTCAGAGGTCTTGGGCACTGGAGGAACGTACGGAGCCGCAACCGTGACAGAGGTGTTCGCTGAAGCTGAGTGGCCCTTGTCATCTGAGACACTGCAAGTGATGTTGATGGTGTCGATCGGTGTTCCCTCTGTAGCTGTGAAGGTCGCCGTGTTGCCAGAGCCCTGGATTGAACCAGCAGCTGCGGAGTAAGTGATCTTCAGAGGACGGCCCTGCGGGCTGGATGCATTGGAAGTAATGGTGCTCGAATCACCCGGCTTGATCGTTGAAGGATTGGCGGAGCAAGTAATTGTCGGAGGATCAAAATCCTTAACGACGAAGGCGTTTGTTGTGCAATCAGCCGACATCCAAGGCTTGATGCCTTCCGTTGCATGTCCCTTGACGGTGTAGCTACCGGGGGCCAGCGTTGCGGTGTCAACCTTGGCATTTGCGCCATCGCCCGTAACATTGGTGCCTGTCCAGGTGTAAGTCGCAGTAAGCTTGGGATTGAGCGCGCCAGCAGTACCCGTGATGATTACGTCAGTGCCAGGATAGACGGACTCGGGAGCAGCCTTACAGGTCAAAGTGACCGGCGGAGGAGGCTTGAGACCACCAATATGGTAAACGAGTCCCGCGCTGAGTTGATTCAACTTCGGGTTTGCACGTCCACCAAATACGCCTGCACCGTAGTTAACGTGCGTATAGGAGTAGTCATACTGAAAAAGACGCAGTGCAAGATGGTGATTGAAGAAAGGTGTGGCATAATCCATGCCGCCGCCGATTCCAATCGATGGGCCCCATTTGTAGGACTGCACCTGGTAGAACGGGCCATTCACTCTGTCAGCGCCAACGAGGATATGGATGAAAGGCGTAATTTCTTCGCTGGGAAAGCGCCAGACCAAGCCACCGTTCAAATTGTAGAAACCGTCGTTAATCGTGTTGGATTCCGGATGCATGCTGTAATCCAATTCCACGCCGACGTTTTTGTTGAAGTAGCGGGTCGCACTGACAATTGCACCGTAGTTAATGGAATTGAAAGTGTAAGATGCAGTGGTGCCATTGCCCTGCAGTACATTCACGGATCCGATGGGCGCCAGATAACTGTAGCCTGCGAAGATATCCCAGCGTGAGAGTGTGTCGTCGGTAGCAGCCTTATGAGCAGGCTTTGCCGCATCCTGCGCTGACAAAGCGACGGGGACCAGCGCTACTAAAGCCAGAAGAGCGATCCGGCTTGCAGATTTGAGTACACGAGAGTACATGCGTTTCTCCTCCAAAACTATTTCCTTTTGATTAAACGAAAATACACCCGGCGCACGAGACGCCGCGCTGGTTTCTGAACTTTTTTGAGCCTTCATTCAGGAACTCTGATACAGCATATTAAAGGTACCACAGCATTTACGAAAGTAAACAAATTTTCAACGAGTTGAACGAAATTAGCTGGGACGTACCAGAAAAGTACCACGTGTATTACCAAAGTAATGCACTTATCCACAGACCACTAGCAATCTAAACGGGTTAATCCGCTCTAATCGTCAAAAATTGTGCTTTTTCCTCTTAACTGATGTTCAGCGTTTTGACAAGTGAACGAGGCTCACGTTGAATCTTTTCCTGAAGTAATGTGATGGCATATATCAATTGCTCAGGACGTGGCGGGCAGCCTGGTACATAGACATCAACGGGGATAATTTGATTAACACCTTGCACCAAAGCGTAGTTATTGAAAACGCCGCCGGAGGTAGCACAAGCGCCCATGGAAATCACCCATTTGGGCTCAGGCATCTGGTCATAAAGCCGTCTAATAACCGGAGCCATTTTTTGTGAGACACGGCCCGCGATGATCATCAGGTCAGATTGCCGAGGCGAGGGCCTGAAAACCTCCGCGCCAAAGCGGGCAATATCGTATCGAGAGGCACCCATCGACATCATTTCAATGGCGCAGCATGCAAGTCCGAAAGTCATCGGCCAGATAGAGCTTTTGCGCACCCAGTTGATGGCAAAATCCACCGAGGTCAAAATGATTCCCTCGGGCTGTTCGTAGCCGTAATCGGCTTCCTGAATCTTGGCTCGATTGGCGGCGCTGCTCTCGAGAGAGCCAAAAAGGTAGCGATCCTTCTCAACATTTTGAGGCATAAGAACACTATACCCTGTCCCGGCGCTTGCGTTCTGTGACTGCGCGCGAGAAAATTAAAGTACAGTAAAAGTAGCCGGTCCATCTGGAAAAATCAGATTGCAACGTGGGTAGCGAGAGCTGAAGATGAATCATTGTCATCGTTTCAGCCTAATCAGCGACCAGTGGCTGAAGTGTATTCAATTGCAGGAATGAATCTTACGTACGCACAAAGTCCTTATCTGGAGTTGTTTTTCATGAGTTGGAAGTTTACAAAATCATGGAGAGTAATGGGCCTGGCAGCACTGGCCAGCGCCATGCCTTTGATTGCACACGCTTCGGATGGATCATCTTCAGCGCCTGTGACCCAGGCACAGTTGGATGCACTTAAACAATCCATCAGCGATGCGCGCATGGCCGGCGACAACGCATGGATGCTGGTCAGCGCGGCTTTGGTGTTGCTGATGACAGGCCCAGGGCTCGCACTTTTTTATGGCGGCCTGGTGCGCAAGAAAAATATTCTCGCCACCATGATGCAGAGCTTTGCCATGATGGGAATCGTCACCGTGATCTGGGCCGTTATTGGTTACTCACTCGCCTTTGGTCACGGAAACGCCTTTATTGGCGGCTTCGAACATGTATTTCTCAAAGGCGTAGGAGTTGCTCCAAATCCAGACTACGCGCCTACTATCCCAGAGCAAACTTACATGATCTACCAGTTGATGTTCGCCATCATTACACCTGCGCTTATCACTGGAGCCTTTGCCGAACGCATGAAGTTCAGCGCGATGGCAATATTTCTCGGCCTCTGGTCGCTTGTGATTTACAGCCCTATGGCGCACATGGTTTGGGGTGTGGGCGGATTGTTGAATACTTCAGGCGGCAAGATTCCCTGCTTCGACTTTGCGGGTGGAACTGTCGTTCACGTCACATCCGGCGTCTCGGCGCTGGTGACTGCAATCTTTCTGGGCAAGCGACTCGGCTACCCCAAAACCCCGATGCCGCCGCACTCGCTTGTACTCAGCTTCATTGGCGCTTGTCTGCTGTGGGTGGGCTGGTTTGGATTCAATGCCGGGAGCGCGGTTAGTGCCGGAACACTTGCGACGAGCGCTTTTGTCAACACGCATTTTGCAGCAGCCGCCGCAGCCATCAGCTGGACGATCGCTGAGTGGCTCCATAACAAGCAGCCCACCGCACTCGGCGCCATTTCCGGCGCTGTTGCAGGACTGGTTGCTATCACTCCGGCATCAGGATTTGTGCAACCCATGTCGGCGCTCGCGATTGGATTCGTTGGTGGCGCCGTCTGTTTCCTGATGGTCTTCAAGGTCAAGAGCATCTTTGGTTACGACGACTCACTGGACGCATTTGGCGTTCATGGCGCCGGCGGCACAATTGGCGCTCTGCTGACCGGGCTCTTTGCAACACGCATCATCAACCCCATCTACGGGTCGGATAAGAGCGGCAGCTTAATTGCCACTGGGGCATTCGATGGCCACTGGTCACAGATGCTCAATCAGGCCGGCGGCGTTGCCATTGCCTGGCTCATCTCAATCATTGGAACGCTTGCGCTTCTATTCCTGGTCGACAAACTCGTTGGGTTGCGTGTCTCGCAGCAGGATGAGCAATTGGGACTTGATCAAACTCAACACGGCGAATCAGGCTACGAATACGACGTGCCTTAATTCCCACAAATATGTGCACCGGTTGAAGCGATAGTACCTGTCGCAGAAATCGAGAAATCAGTGAGGTAACAGAAATGCAGAAGATTGAAGCAGTTTTACAACCCTCGAAGCTCGATGCGGTCAAAGACGCATTGCTCGAAGCAGGGATAGAGGGCATGACGATACTTGAAGCCCGCGGACATGGCCGACAGAAGGGGCACACGGAGTTCTATCGCGGCCGCGAGTACACGGTTGATCTTTTGCCAAAGATCAAAATAGAAGTTGTAGTAACCGATGAACTGAAGGAGAAGACAATTCAGGCGATCATCAGCGCCGCACGCACCGGTCGTATTGGCGATGGAAAGATCTTTGTCACGCGCATCGATGAGGCTATCCGCATTCGTAATGACGAGCGCGGTGAAACTGCGCTTTAACACAGAAACTCAAGAGCCACACTTCAATGAAGCAATCTTTGGAGAGCGATGCAAAAGGCGCTGTTGGCAGTTGACGATCTACGCGATGAGTACACCAGGGAGATGGCTTTGGTGCGCCAGAATTATGAGCGCACCGGCGATGGCACCGCGGCCATTCGCCGCCGCTCCTCGGTTGTTGATCGCCTGCTCATCGAACTCTGGAAACGCGCTTTTGCAGACCAGCCCGGAGTAAACGCAACCCTGCTTGCACTTGGTGGATACGGTCGCAAGGATCTCTTCCCTTACTCCGACATTGATATCCTCTTCGTCTTCGCCGACGAAAAAGTGGAGTTGCAAACCCATGAGGCAGTACGCGCAATTATTCAAAGCCTCTGGGATATCGGCCTGCGAGCCAGCCCCAACGCGCGCACACTCAAAGAAGCGGGTCGCTTTGATCCGGACAATCTCGAGTTCACACTCGCTACCCTCGACCATCGTTTTCTTGCCGGGCAGTTCCCTCTCTACCAGAAGCTTCATCAGGAGGTCATACCCGGCCTGGTATTGAGTCAGTGGAACACCATCACGCAAAAGCTCAGTGAGCTTGCACGCGCCCGTCATGCCAAATACGGCAACACAATTTTTCATCTGGAGCCCAATCTCAAGGAATGCCCCGGCGGGTTGCGCGATTATCACCTTGCTCTCTGGTTCGCTCTGCTTTTCCACTTGAAAGATGAGCGTGAATGGCCGCGTCAGCGTGGCGGAGTCTTCCAAAGCGCGCGTGGCGACGCCGAAACAGCCTTTGATTTCCTCGCATCCGTCCGATGCTTTCTGCACTTCCGTCATGGCCGCGACGACAATGCGCTCGACTGGCAATCGCAGGATGAAGCGGCAGCCAACAGCGTAGGCCTTGAAACCCGCGGCACCGCAGACCCGTCTTATTGGATGCGTACATATTTCCGTCACGCGCGCATCATCTATCGCCGCGCGGTTCTGCTGATGGAGCATCTACCAGCGCCAGTCAGTTTTTACAAGCAATTTCGCCGCCGCCGCACTCCCATCGCGGGAACAGATTTTTATCTGGATCAGGGACGCATAGATATCAACCCCGGTGCGCAATTCAACGACACAGGCGCAATCCTGCGCGTCTTCTCGCTAATGGCTGCTCACGGTTATGCACTCAGCCAGACGGCGGAAGACCGCATCACGGACGCTCTCCCGGTTCTCGCTATTCAGATCCCCGAAGGCCCTTATCTGTGGAATGCGCTCAGGGAAGTTCTGCTGGGCCCTCATGCTGCGCACGCATTGCGCACGATGCATGCACTCGGCGTACTTGAGATGCTTATTCCCGAGTTCCATGGCATTGACGCGCTCGTCATCCGTGACAGCTATCATCGCTATACCGTTGACGAACACACCTTCCTCGTCATCGACAATGTTCACCAACTGCGCCAGCCAAGCGCAGAATTCGAACGCCGTCTCGGTCAACTGATTCAAGAGATAGACCGTCTCGACCTCTTCATGCTTTCGTTACTCATGCACGACACCGGTAAGGCACGCAAAACCGGTGATCACGCAGTCACCAGCGTCGAGTTTGCTGACAGCCTGATGGCGCGCCTGGATTTTGATGCAGAGGAACGCGAAGTGGTTCGCAGGCTGATTCGCATGCACCTGGAGATGTCCCAGGCATTGCGTCGCGATATCTTCGACATAGAAAATGTGCGCGGCTTTGCTGAGAAAATTGGCAGCCCGACACTACTGAAGATGCTTGCGCTGATGACTTACGCTGACATCAAGGCTGTTCATCCCGACGCGCTGACACCGTGGAAGGCTGAAAATCTTTGGCAGCTTTACATGGCGACAGCAAACTTCATGGATCGCAGCGTCGATGAGGTGCGCTATCACGCAGCCATTGATCCAACCCTGCTCAATCGCATCCGTGCGATGGTTCCACCAGCACAATTTGATTCGCTCAAAAATTTCCTTGAAGGCCTGCCGCAACGTTACATGCAAACCCGTCTTCCTGAGCAGATTCGCAGCCACTTCCTGTTGGCGCACGAACTGGCTGATGACCCTGCGCAACTTGATCTGCATCCCCACGCCAATCTTTTTGATTTAACTGTGGTGACACGCGATCGCAGCCAACTTTTTGCCGATGTTGCAGGAACTTTGGCGGCATGGGGAATGAACATCGTCAAAGCGGACGCCTTTTCAAACGATGCCGGAATCATCGTTGACAGTTTCCAGTTCACAGACACTTACCGCACACTTGAACTGAACCCAGATGAAAAGGTCCGCTTTATTGCGAACCTGCATGACGTCATCGCTCAGAAGCTTTCCGTTGAACAGTTGCTCGCCAGGCGCAGTCATCATGGCCAAACGGCCAACTTCAAGGTTGAAGTAGGAACGCGACTTGAGTTCGATTCCACCTCATCGAGCCACTCCACACTTCTGCAAGTTGTGGCGCAGGATGGGCCAGGCCTTCTCCGCCGCATAGCTCTTGCACTCAATCAACACAAGTGCAACATCGAGGTAGCGCTCATTGACACTGAAGGCGAGTCGGCAATCGACGTATTTTATCTGACTAAAAATGGCATCAAGCTGGACGAATCTGAACAGCAATCGCTTGCGAAGACTTTGACTGCCAGTCTTGAGGGGATGCGTCTGGCTATGAAGGCTTAATAATTTAAATCATATTCATGTTTTGAATGAGGTCTGAATTCCCTTCATCTTCCCGTAACAATCACAGCAATGCTGGTCGCGTAACATGGAGATGTGCCCTGTTCACTTCAAATACGCGCGCACCAGATCGATCAAATCCTCGGCAAGCTCCGGAGCAATCTGTTCCTTGACGCCATCTACAAGATGGAAACGGATATGATCTTCAAGCACTTCACCCATCAAACTGTTGATGCCGCCGCGAACCGCAGCCAGCAGCATCAGTTGTCCGCCACAGTCCTCATCAGCTGTCAGCGCACGCTCGACTGCATCCAATTGCCCGCGCAGTTTTCTGATACGCTGCAACAATTTAAGTTTCTCGCGTTCATGAAGCGACATGCCATCTCGCTTTGACATAATTTCCTCTTTACTGAATACCCATGGGGGGTATACTATGTACCTAGTGGGGGTATCTCTGATTTATGGTACTCTCTTTCTGCAATTAACTAAAGTTCATTTCTGAGGCCTTGTTATGTTCCCCAATATCTCATTGAATAAATTAAAGATATTAGCCATTGCTGTGTCATTTCTGCTGCTCTTTCTCTCTGCCTCTGCCACGGACAAGGCACAAACTACGGCGCAGATACCAGACGCTCCAACTCCTCAGTTGGCAGTCTTAGGCAACCCTCCACCGTTGTCACAGCACGGCTCTCAGGGGGAAATTGGAATTCATAATAAGGACGTGACTGCAAATGAACATGCGCAGTTGGAAATGCCACAGGTCACCATCTTTCCACACCCAGATGATGCGCGGTACCTCATCTCGGGCCAGGCGAACATAATCTTTCAGGGTCGCCTTCCCTTTCATTCGCTCTATCAGGGCACCAACAGCTTCCGGAACTCGGCCGAGTACAAAACCTCCATGATCGGTACCTTGTACACAGCTCTTCGGCCTACTCGTTCGATCCGTTACAACACGGATCTGATCTTCGACATGGAATTAGCTGCGGGGCGTGGTTTGAGCGAGGCATTAGGCCTTGCCGGATTTACTAATCTTGATGTCGTGCGCAACCCTTACCTCAGTGAAACGCCTTACATTGCGCGCTATGAGATTCATCAGGTCATCGGTCTTACGAATCAGACAGCCGATCAACAGGTAAGCAGTTTTGGACTTGCTACCAGCGTGCCGGTGCGCCGCCTTGAGTTCCGCATAGGCAAATTGACTCTGCCTGATTTTTTTGATGTCAACGGCCCCGGTTCAGACAGTCACTTGCAATTCATGAACTGGACCGTGGACAACAATGGCGCATGGGATTATGCCGCTGATACGCGCGGGTACACGGTGGGTGGGATGGCAGAATATGACGACCGCGCGTGGAGCATTCGCTACGGGCTCTTTGCCATGCCGATCGTGGCCAATGGAATCGATTTGGACTGGGCCTTCTCGCGTGCGCATGGCCATAACGGCGAGTTCGAATTCCGCAAGGGTTACATCAAAAATCAAAAGGGTGCTACGCGTTTACTTTTCTATGCCAATCGCGCGCATATGGGCGATTATCGCGAGGCCGTAGACGCATTTCTGGCAGGCACCGACACTACGCCCACTATCACCCAGCATGAACATTTCGGCGCGCTCAAGTATGGCTTTGGCATCAACAACGAGCAGGTAATCACTGCGAATCTTCGCGTCTTTGGCCGCTTTGGATGGAATGAAGGCCAGCACGAATCCTTCGCATACACTGAGGTTGACCAGACCTTCCTGAGCGGTTTCGATTACTCCGGTTCACGCTGGAAGCGCCCCATCGACAAACTCGGCGTGGCTGTCGTCTCAAACGCCATCAAGAAAGACCATCAGAATTATCTGAAATATGGCGGGCTTGGTTTTCTGCTTGGCGATGGAAACCTGAACTACGGCCGTGAAAATATCGTCGAGAGTTACTACACAATGCACGCCTGGCGCGGACTCTATTACTCAGTTGATGTGCAGCACATCAACAACCCCGGTTACAACCGTGACCGCGGCCCAGCCTGGGTTGGATCCACCCGCATGCATGTTGATTTTTAAAGCAATTTATTTCGCGGAATTTACTTGTGTGGGTTTTTCAGGAAGCGCGTAGATAATTTCACCCGAGCGGGCATAGTGCAACTTCTCGCGCGCTTCACGCTCAATGGCATCCTTATCCGTATTCAGGCTGTTAATGTGATCCCGCACGCGCGTATTCTCCAACTGCAACTGGTCAATCTCCATCTGCAGGCGCTTATCTTCAGCGCGCTTCTGCTGCCAGATGGAGAGGCCATCCTTGCCATTGATCACATGCCACCCCATGAACATAATCAGCGCGAGAACCACCATGGTTCCAGCCGGTCTCCACGTCTGAGGCGTGCTTGCCCCGGGAAGAAAACCAAGCAGGAAGTGCAGCAAGGAACGATGCTCTTTCACTGCACTCGCAGAGGCTGCTTCGCCGCCATCATTCTCTGAGAGCGTATCGGCATCTACTGCGCCGGCTGCATCCATGCGTTCAGCTTTTGATGCCACGCCGGATTTCGCCTTTGAAGTTAAATCGATCGATTGAGAATTGTGATTCTGCGCAATAAGTTCCTCTGAACGCGCCCTCTCCTCGTAGTGCGTATCGAGAATCTGCTGCTTAGGCTGGTCATAAATTGTGGGGATTGTGGATGATTTGGCCGCTGAAAACGGTGAAGGAATGTTTTCAGCAACTGGAGTCGGGTCAACTGCTGGAAGCGATTGGATAGTCTCAAATAGCTCCGGTGCGACTGGCTGCGGCGTTGGCTCTTCCATAGCTTGCGCGATAAATGGAGCGTAACTCTCCTCTGCATCGCAAACTTCGCTTGCGAAGGGCAGCTTGCCGCAGTATTTATCGAATCCCTGTTGACGCGTGCTCAAAATCCTAACCCTTCATCACATCTGATTCTGAGCAAACATCATCTCTGCTCAGGCCAGCACAAACTCCCGCGCGGCCTTACTCAGCGCCGCCACATCCTGCTCGCTGCGCGCTTCAGTGTAGGCACGCACAACAGGTTCAGTTCCCGAAAGCCGGTAGCAAACCCATGAGCCGCCATCGAGAATCAGCTTCAGCCCATCGGTGCGGACAACTGAGACAACTTTGCGTCCGCTGAGTTCCGTGGGATCAGCCTTCAGTTTCTTAGTGAAATTCGCCATCGTATCCGCGGTCAAGTGGAAGTTCTCTCTTATTGGATAGAAGGAACCAACCTTGTCAAAGAGTGCCTTCAGTTGTTCGCCAAGACTTTTGCCACGTGTCGCCACCATCTCCGCTACAAGCAGCCCGGCAATCACGCCATCTTTCTCCGGAACGTGGCCGCGAATCGTCAAACCGGCCGATTCCTCGCCGCCGATGGCGATCTTGTCTTCGTTAATCAATTCACCAATGTACTTGAAGCCGACAGGCGTCTCGTAGAGCTGAACCTTGTGGTGCTCGGCCAGCGCATTGATCAGATTGGTCGTCGCTACACTCTTGGCCACGCCATTTTTCCAGCCGCGCGACTCCACCAGGTAATCGAAGAGCAGGGCGATAATGTAATTCGGCTGAATGAAGGTGCCATCCGCGTCAACAATACCGAAGCGGTCAGCATCGCCGTCAGTGGCAATTGCCAGCCTGGCGCCAATCTCTTTCATCTTTGCCTTGGCGTCGCCGAGCAGATGATCATCCGGTTCCGGTGCATGGCCGCCGAAGAGTACATCGCGATAATCGTGCACCGTCTCCACGGCCACGCCGGCTTCACGCAGCAGATCTGATGGATAGCCACGACCTGCGCCCCAGAAAGGATCGTAAACAATTTTGATTCCGGATTTTGCGATTGCCTTGAGGTCAACCAGCTCAGCAAGACGCTGCAAAAACGAAGGCTTCACGTCGGTTGTTTCAAATTCCTTGCTGCTTTCAACGTGCGCAACTCCGCCTTTCGCAGCCTGTGCTTCGATAGCAGCTTCAATATGTTTCGTCACATCGGGCAGAGCGGGCGCGCCATCATGCGTTGAAAATTTAATCCCGTTGTACTCCGGAGGATTGTGCGAAGCGGTGAAGTTGATGGCGCCCGATGTTTTGAGCGAGCGCACAGCGTAAGAAATCGCCGGCGTCGGCGCTGCCTCTGGAATCCCGATTGGCGTAACCCCTGCCGCATCCAGAATCGCTGCTGCTTCGTGAACAAAGCTCTCGCCCAGAAAGCGCGGATCACGGCCCACGAGCACGCGATGCGGCGCAGGCTGGCTCTTTACATACGAGGCAATTCCAGCAACGGCCATGCGTATATTGGCAAGGTTGAACTCATCGGCAACAATAGCCCTCCAGCCGGAGGTTCCGAACTTGATTTGGGTGCTCATGACTCGCTACTCCCTCAAGAAGAAAAATCTTCAAAGTGCTTCCACATCGTCCATACTGCATGAAGGGAGCCGGGCGGGGCAAGTCGCAGGAGGATAGATTTTCATTAAAAATGAGGCGCACTTTATGACCGATAAAAACTCCATCGCACGCATTGTGCTCACCACAACTGCGAATCTGGAGGATGCGCGCACTTTAGGCCATCGTCTCGTCGAAGAACATCTAGCGGCCTGCGCAAGCATCATTCCTGCCATTGAATCCATCTACCATTGGCAAGGCTCAATTGAAGAATCGAAAGAAGTCCTGCTCCTGCTCAAGACAATTGAAGACAAGCTTGAAGCGCTCGAAGCACGTTTGAATCAGCTGCATACTTATGAGACGCCGGAGTTCCTCGTACTCTCCGTTGACCCGGCCGGAAGCAAGTACCTTAGATGGCTCACGGACTCCCTTCAATCATGAGCCGCTCTGATAAAATAGAGACTGCTGCATGATGCGATGGCTCATTCTGGTTTTGGTGATTTGTTTTCTCGCTCTGCTCATTGCAGCCGGTGCGATGTTGCTGCATGTCCGGCGCCAGCGTAAAAAACTACTCAAATCCAGGGATGCTGACCCGCAAGTTGAGGTCAGCTCCAGTGACGAGAACATTCATGACTCCTGACTCGAGTCAATTCATTTAAATTTGCAGGGCCAACTCATCCTAAGGGAGTGCAACGATGAACAATCAACTCACTGCACCGGTAATCGCAAAATCTCAATCGACAGTATGGCTGCGTAACACTGCAATTGTTCTCGGCGCCAGTCTGCTTGTCGGCCTTGCCGCTCACATTGTCTTTCCGCTGCCTTTCACTGTGGTTCCGCTCAGTATGGCGCCTTTTGCCGTCATGTTGGCGGGCCTGGTTCTCACGCCGCGCATGGCTTTTGCCTCACTGATTGCCTATCTCGCTGAAGGCGCAATGGGACTGCCCTTCTTTTCGCCCACAGGGCCCGGCGGCCTGGCACATCTGGTCTGGCCAACTGCAGGTTATCTCTTCGCCTTCCCTGTTGCCGCTTTTGTTATCTCGGCACTCTATCGCCGAAGCAATCGCAAATTCTCTGGCGCATTCGTCAGCGCCGCACTCGGTTCGCTGCTTTTGATCGCAATCGGCGCATTCTGGCTCGCAATCGTCTTGCACCTGAGCCTGATGACGACTCTCTCCATTGGCGTTCTTCCCTTCCTCCTTGGTGATGCACTGAAAGTTCTCGCCGCCGCCGCTGCTGTTCAGGGATGGCAGCGTATTCGAAAGTAATTTTTTCTTGCGGAGTTCGCATCACAATGAACTCTGCCATCTGCGTTGTTTACCGAAAGGAAATTTGTGAGTCAGAAGAATAATCAAGTTGCTGGAAGTGATGAAATAGTCGACATTTCCATTGCGCATAGTCCGGATTCAGATGATGCATTCATGTTTTACGGGTTGGCTACAAACAAAATCCGCGTGCCGGGATACCGCTTCAATCACACGCTGACTGATATTGAAACTCTTAATCATCGCGCCATCAATGATGCTTTTTACGACATTACCGCAGTCTCTTTCCATGCCTACCCCTACATGCAGGAACATTACACACTGATGGGATGCGGCGGCAGCGTGGGAGAAGGCTATGGGCCCATGGTCATCTCAAGCAAAGACCGTTTACCTGGGGATCTCGAAGGCATCCGCGTTGCAGTTCCCGGAACACTGACCACGGCGATGCTTGCTCTCAAAATCTTCAACCCAAAGATTGATACCGTTGTTGTTCCATTTGACCAGATCATTCCAGAAGTGCTTGCCGGCAATTTTGAAGCAGGCCTGATCATTCACGAAGGTCAGTTGACTTACGCACACAATGGTCTCAAGAAGGTGATCGACCTCGCTGTCTGGTGGCAGGAGCAAACCGGCATGATTCTACCCCTCGGCGGTAATGCGGTGCGCCGCTCCTTTAGCCCTGAGCGGTTGAAGATTCTTACTGCCGCAGTGCGCGACAGTATCCAGCATGGCTTGGACAATCGTGAATCTGCCCTGGAGTACGCTATGCAATTTGCGCGCGACCTCGACACAAATCTCGCCAGCCGTTTTGTGAGCATGTACGTCAACGAACGCACGATCGATTTTGGCAAGGATGGTCGCGCGGCAATTCACAAACTTCTCGAAGTCGGCTATGAAAAAGGCATCATCACAGTCAAGCCAAAAATAGATTTCGTAGACTGATTCTCAGTACGCAATTAAGAAGCGGCCAATCTTTCATTAGATTGGCCGCTTTTGATTCTGCAACTGCCCAAATTCTTTACACATTTTCATCTTCCTCGGAATCACCCATAGATATTTTCTAATCTTTACTTCCAGCCACTAAATATCCTCTCATCTTTGCCGATGTACTCCGAAGAGGATACGGTGAACGATGGATTCTCAACATGAACTCACTTTGGATACCCGACGTGTCATCCTTGCCACGGACAAGCAGGAACTATTTGAGAAATGCGAGTCTACAATCAAGAATACCGGATGGATTTTAGCCACCGCGACTACTGCTGAGGCTGCCCTTTCTCTTATCTCAGCGCCAAACTCGCCTGGAATCCTGCTTCTCGACGCAGACCTGCCGGGCATGAGCACGCTTCAGTTGCTCGCAGCCACACGCGGCGAAGGGGCGCGCAATTATCCAATCGTACTTGTGGCCGAGCTTCTCAGTGATGAAATGAATGAACGACTGATCCACGGCGACATTGATGACTTTATCCCTGCAAGCGCCGACTCGTACTACTGGCAGTTGCGTATTGAATCTGCCATGCGCGGAAAAAAATTGCTATGCGAGGTGGAGCATTTACGTGAAGCCGCTCTCTTGCACTCGCAATTCGATTCACTGACTGGTGCATACAATCGCGAAACTCTGCTCACCATGCTCTTCCGCGAGACGGATCGAGTTCAGAGGTCGAAAGAGACACTTTGCATGATTCTCTTTGACATTGACGATTTCGGCCACTGGAATGCGCTCTACGGTTCTACGGTTTGTAACGATCTCTTGTGCCAGATCGTAATGCGAACCCGTCGTCTCTTGCGCAGTTACGACCTGATCGGACGCGCCGGTAAGGACGAGTTCGTTGTCGCTCTCCCTGGGTGCAGCGGAGTCAATGCCGTCATGCTAGCCGAGCGGCTACATCAGGAAGTTTTTTCGCTACCATACGCGACTGCTAGCCAGAATATCCATCTCACTGCCTGCTTTGGCCTGTCCATGAGTCGCGGTCGTTCTCCAGTCGTTGTTCTGCGCGAGGCCGAACAAGCATTGCAGCAAGCCAAAATGAAAGGGCCTGAAACCATACAGTTCTTCAATGTTGAAGGGATGTCAATGAGCGCTCTCGAGTTGCCTGACTCACATTCCGACGAACTCCTCTGATAGTTGCGTCTGCTGCACATTGTCGGCTGTTGTATCATCGGCTTATGTCGAGTTCTCAGTTTTCATTACGCATCGATGGCATGCACTGCGGTTCTTGTGTGCGCCGCGTGACTCAGGCCCTCAGCACAGTTGATGGACTCCAGGTAGACGAAGTTCGCATCGGCGCCGCGCGCCTACAATCAACCCTTCCCGAACCACCTGTGACTGCCGCAATCGCATCGCTCGCCAAGATCGGTTTCACCGCGCATCAGGATGAGTAGTCCATGAGCATCGAGGCGACTCAAAACGCGCAGAGCTCACTAACTCACTCCTCATCCATCACCTTTCCCGTTCTCAGCATGAGTTGTGCCGCCTGTCAACATCATGTCGAGGCAGCCCTCATCAATGCTTCAGGAGTTCAAAGTGCGCGCGTCGATCTGATGGGGCATCGCGCAACGGTGCTCTTTGACTCGGCTCTCACTACCCCGCAAAATCTCATTGACGCCATTCGCGCTTCGGGTTACGACGCAGTTCTGCCACGCACAAATCAAGGCGAAGAAAGAGCCGATTCCGCTAGCCGGGCAACCGAGAAACAAGCTAACATTCGCACAAAAGTTGCAATTAGCGCCGGATTTTTAGCCATGATCTTCTCCATGCCACTCGGCAGTGAGATGGGCGCTCTCGATCAGCAACTGATGCGCATACTCCCCGCTCTCTATCGAATTCCCCAATATCCGCTGCGCTGGTCGCTGCTGCTCATCACACTTGCCGGCGCTCTCTGGGCTGGCAGAGGCATCTACCTCGCCGCATTGCGCGCACTGCGTCACGGCGCAACAAACATGAACACGCTTGTCGCGCTCGGCACAAGCGTCGCACTTTGTTACTCCGCATACGCTACCATTTTTCCCGCACCTGGCCGAGCCGTCTACTTCGATGCGGTCTTGCTCATCCTCGGATTTATGCTCGCGGGAAAGTCTCTGGAAGCACGCGCCAAACGCCGCGCCATGGCCGCGCTCGATGCACTTTCCCATGTCCGGCCCAACACTGCGCGCCGTATTAGTGGAGAAGCAAAGACCACGGAAATCATTCCACTTGAAAAGATTATAGTTGGTGATTCCATTCTTATTCTTCCCGGCGAACGTTTCCCTGTGGATGGTCTGATCATCGAAGGCCGTACTACCGTCGACGAATCAATGCTGACGGGCGAATCAATTCCACTCGAGCGCACTATCGGTTCTCACGTTCTCGCCGGCTCGCTCAATTACGATGGCGCCGTCCTCTGCCGCGCTGAATCACTTGGCGAAGCTACAGTGCTCGCGCGCATTGAACAACTTGTTCAGGAGGCGCAATCTTCCCGCACTCCACTTGAAGGCCTCGCCGATCGAGCCAGCGCAATCTTTGTACCTGTCGTTCTGTGCATTGCCGCAACCACATTTCTCATCTGGTTTCTCGCCGCGCACAGCTTCCCCTTGGCTCTCGCCAACTCTGTCGCTGTGCTGGTCATCGCCTGCCCTTGCGCCATGGGGCTTGCAGTTCCAGCAGCACTTACAGTAGCAGTTGGCCGTGGCGCGCAACTCGGCCTCCTCTACAAGGGCGGCGAAGCATTAGAACGTCTGACGACACTTGAAGTTCTCCTGATGGACAAAACCGGAACCCTGACCATCGGCAGGCCCGTGCTCACGCAAACACATTGTTTCAACGCCGTCACTGAAGACAAAATACTGCGCATTGCCGCTGCTGCGGAAGAGCGCTCCAATCATCCCCTCGCCCACGCAATCGTGGACGCAGCGAAAGCGCGTAGCATTGAATGGGCTCCCGCAGAATCCGTGCAGATACTCCCCGGTCGCGGTCTCTCAGCGCGTGTGGAAGGTATGGATTGCCTGCTTGGCAACGAAGAGCTGCTGAAAGAATCTGGATTCAAACTCAACTCGACTGAAATTACAAATCTTCCTGCCGTTGAATCAGGTGTTACGCGTCTCTGGGTAGCACTCGATCAAACCATCGTTGGTTGCTTTGACGCTAAAGACCAATTGCGTCCCGGTGCTGTTGCTGCCGTTCAATCGCTTGAAAAACTCGGCCTCAAGCTGCGCATCCTTACTGGCGACTCGGCCAATGCCGCCGCACCCATCGCTCATGAAGTCGGCATTCAAGCCGTTGAAGCCGGCCTCGATCCACTCGGCAAGCTCTCGCGCATTCGCTCACTGCAAGCCGAAGGCCTGCACGTTGGAATGGTCGGCGATGGAATCAACGACGCGGCCGCTCTCGCACAAGCTGACGCGGGAATCGCACTCGGCTCCGGCGCTGACCTTGCGCAAGAGGCTGGCGAAGTTCTTCTCCTGCGCTCAGACCCTGCGCTGATTCCCGCTTCAATCGAACTTGCCCGCGCCACCCTCCGCATCATGCGCGAAAACCTCCTCTGGGCCGCTCTCTACAACATTCTCGGCATTCCACTGGCCGCTGGCGCGCTCTACCCCAGCTATCACATTCTGCTCAGTCCATGGATTGCCTCCGCGGCGATGGCCTTCAGCTCCATCAGCGTTCTGGCCAACAGCCTCAGATTGAGAAAATGGTCTCCTGCTAAAAACTCCTGAACTGCTTTTATTTCAATCAGATTGTTGCTCACCCATTCGCTCTCTCGCGTTAAACTAAAGTCACGCGTGACTAAGTGTTTAAATTGCCACGCGAATCGGTGAATCTGTCCCTGTGCGCATCCTGACCCGCTACATACTCGGCGAAATCTTCTCGCACACGCTCATCGGCTGCGCGCTTTTCACCTTTATACTCTTCATGCGCGATCTGCCACACATCCTTGAGATGGTGGTTCGCAACAGCTCTTCTTTTATCAACGTTTTTCAGGTCTTTCTCTTCACCATGCCCGAAACTTTCATGGTCACCATCCCCATGGCCGTTCTCGTTGGCATTCTACTTGGGCTTGGCCGCCTGGCCTCAGACAGCGAGATTACGGCCATGCGCGCTTCCGGCCTCGGTATCGGTTACTTCCTGCGCGTCTCGGCCATCATTGCTGTCAGCGGAACCATTATCGGCCTCTTTAACTCACTCTATGTTGCACCGCGTTCCCAGCAGGCTATTCTCGATCTCGAACAAAGCCTAGCAACCTCCCAGGCATCGTACGAAATTCAACCGCGCGTCTTCATTGAAGAGTTCAAGAACTCTGCCATCTATGTTCAGGATGTGAAGTCTGGCGCGGGAGCGACAAACTGGCGGCAAATCTTCATGGCCGACCTCAAAAACCCTGATGCACCCAAGATCACTACTGCCGAGTCAGCCACCGTCGTCAACGACAATTCTCAGGTTCTGCTGATGCGTCTGCGCAATGGTGCGGAGCACGAAACAGGCGAGACACAGGATCAGTACAACGTATCAACTTTTAATACCACTGATCGGCCACTAGTCTTAAGCCCACAGAGTGACGTGCATCTCGGACGCGTTGACACACCCATCTACGCAATGCCCAACAGAGCGTTGCTCAATCACATGCACGATTCTGACGGTCGTCGCTACGAACTCGAGTTCCACAAACGCTTTGCCTATCCCGCAGCATGCCTCGTCCTCATGCTCGTCGGCGTTCCGCTGGGCGCTGCCTCACGCAGGGGCGGAAAAAGCTCCGGCTTTGTGCTCACCATCGTTCTTTTTTTTCTTTACTACTTTCTCTCCTCAACTGGAATTGCACTTGGAAGGCAAAATAAAATTCCCGCATTCGTCGCGGTTTGGTCGGCAAATTTCCTTTTCGCGGCGGTCGGCAGTTTTCTGCTTTGGCAGATGGCCCGTGGCGGGAACCTGCTCAACGCGTTGACTGGCTGGATGACACGCACACCAAAGGAAGAGAATGGAACAAATGGAATCAAGGAATCGCCGAAGATTGAAAAGTCACAAGTAATTGCACATTTTTTTTCGAATTTATTCCGTAGCAGGCAACGGCTCCCGCGCACGGTCTTCCCGCGCATTCTTGACGAGTACGTAATCCGCGAATTTCTCACAACATTTGCAATGGTGCTGGCGGGCTTTGTGATGCTCATGCTGGTATTCACCGGCTTCGAGCTCATCGGTGACGTTATTCGTAACCACATCAAGCTCTCCATCGTCGGCGCTTACCTCTTCAATCTTGCCCCAAGCATGATTTACGCCATCACACCTCTCGGCGTGCTCATAGCTGTTCTCGTCACCTTCGGCGTACTCAACCGCAACAGCGAGCTCGTCGCAATGAAGGCTACGGGAATTTCAATCTACCGGTTGGTCATTCCAATTCTGCTCATCTCTGCCATACTCGCCGCCGGACTTTTTCTCTTTGATCAGTACTATCTACCCCAGGCCAATCGCCGCCAGGAGGCTCTGCGCAGCACTATTAAAGGCCGCCCGCCACGCACCTTTCTCAACCCTGAACAGCAATGGATTTTTGGACAGCAAGAACCAGGCCAGCCTTCGAGAATCTTTTATTACAAGCTCTTTGACTCAGACAAACAGGAGTTCGTCGATCTCTCCCTTTTTGAATTTGACCCTAAAACATTCTCCATCTCGCGGCGCGTCTTTGCAGAGCATGTGATTTGGAATCCTCTGAGCAATTCCTGGGATTTTGAAAATGGATGGAAGCGCGATCTGGACGGCGCCAACACAACCGACTATCGCGAATTCCTTAAAGCACAATTCCCTGAAGTGCGCGAGGACCCTTCCTACTTCAAAAAGGAAAATCTCCAGTCGCAGGAGATGAACTTCGGCCAACTCGAGCGTTACATAGCCGATCTCAGGCAAAGTGGTTTCGACACTATGCGCCTGCGCGTCGAACTTTGGCACAAGATCGCTTACCCGCTCGTCACCATCATCATGGCCATGCTCGCCATTCCCTTTGCGCTTGCCATGGGCCGCCGAGGTTCGCTCACCAGCATCGCTGTCGCCATCGGCGTGGCGCTCGCTTACTGGGTTGTGCAAGGTCTTTTTGAAGCCATGGGTAACGTTAACTACCTTCCTGCGCTGGTCGCCGCGTGGAGTCCTGACATTCTCTTCGGTCTCACGGGTGGCTATTTGCTGCTCCGAACCCCGACATAATTTATTTACTCTTTTAGATCGCGCCAGTTCGGCCCAAAAGCCAAGTCGGCTATCAGTGGCACCTTCAACTCCACAACTTGCTCCATCCGGCTACGCACAATTTCAGCAACAGCCGCGCACTCTTCATCAGGAACCTCAAAGAGCAGCTCGTCATGAACCTGCAGCACCATCCGCGTCTTCAGTTTCCGCGCTTCAAGCTCCTTAGCTATCGCAATCATCGCCAACTTGATCAAATCAGCCGCAGTCCCCTGCAGCGGGGTATTCACCGCCGTCCTCTCTGCAAATCCGCGCTGATTCGGGTTCCTGCTCTGAATATCCGGAATCGGCCTGACGCGCCCAAACATCGTCCGCACACTGCCATCGCGTCGCGTCTGTTCCAATGTTTTGTCGATGAACGCTTTCACTCCGACGTAGCGTGCAAAATATCGGTCAATGTAAGCGCGTGATTCCTGCTGCGGAATTCCCAACTGCGCCGCTAATCCAAACGGTGAAATCCCGTAGACAATTCCGAAGTTCACGGCCTTCGCACGATTGCGCGTTTCCTTACTCATCGTCTCCGGCGCAATGCCGAAAACCTCGCTCGCCGTCAGCGTATGAATATCCTCATTGTTTTTGTACGCACGCATCAGCAACGGATCCTCACTGAAATGCGCCATCAACCTCAGCTCAATCTGTGAGTAATCCGCCGAGAGCATCGAACACCCCGGTGAAGCCACAAAGGCCGCACGAATCTCACGGCCCAACTCTGTCCGAATGGGAATATTCTGCAGATTCGGATTCGTCGAAGAAAGCCGTCCCGTCGCCGTTGCCGCTGCATTGAAGGTCGTATGCACACGCGAGTTTGAATCAATCAGCAACGGCAACGCATCAATGTAATTCGACTTGAGCTTCGAGAGATGCCTGTACTCAAGCACCATCCGAGGCACCTCGCTCTCTTCAGCAAGCTGTTCCAGTACATCCTGCGCCGTCGAAAATCCTTTAGACTTCCCTGACTTACCCGGAGCAGTCAATCCCAAATCTTTGAAGAGCACCTCACCCAGTTGTTTCGGGCTGTTAATGTTGAACTGTTTCCCTGCCCGCTTGTAAATTTCCTCGCCCACGCGATGAATCTCCGTGGCAAAGCGCATCGATAGAGTTCCCAGCAACTTCACGTCAACACGCACGCCTACCTTCTCCATCTCATACAAAACCGGAGCCAACGGCAGATCAATCTTCGTATAAACATCCATCAATTTTGAAGATTCAAGTTTCTCTTTCAGCAGCATTACCAACTCGCGCACACTCGCCGCTGCCCCGGCAGCGCTATTCGGCGCCGCCAATCCAGCTCTCGCTGCAACATCTGCGAGCGTCTGTGTTGAGTGCGTCGGATTCAGCGCATACGAAAGCAGCATTGTGTCGTCCACAACCCCGCGCAGCTTCACTTCCTGTTTTGCGAGCGCATGCAGCATGGACTTCCAATCATGAATCTGTTTGGGGATACTCTCATCTTCAAGCAGTGCGCGCAAATCGGTGCGCAGCGGCAATCGAAGCGCGATATCAGCATTCGCGCAAAGCCCCACGTAAACTGTGGTGTCTTTCCCTGCCGCATCCATCATGTCAAGCAGTGAGAGATTCTGCTGCGGCGCATCTTCTCCGCTCTCAGCTTCTTCCGAATCGACAGCCTCGCTCTTACCCGACCGCGCCTTTCCCAGCGCTGATTCCAGCACGAATGCAAAACCACTTTTACGCGCGCTCTCAAAAAGTGCCGCTGTCTCTTCCGCACTTGGCTCATCAATCAATCGCGCTGTGTGAGAAGTGGAAGAAGTGGAATCCTCAGCAGTCTTGGCCGAAGAATCTCCCGATTTATCTGGCGGTGCCATCGCCGAAAGTTCCCGCAACATCGTTGTAAACTCAAGTTCCGTAAACAGTGCGCGGCTCGCCTCAATATCCGGCGCTTGCGTCACCATCTCAGCCAGATTAAACTCCAGCGGCACATGGCTATCAATCGTCACCAATTCCTTCGAGAGCAACACTGTCGCACGATTCTGCTCCAACGACTCGCGGTAGCTTTTACGTTTCACTTCGGCAGCGCGATCGAGCACTGCCTCCACCGATCCAAATTGCTGAATCAGCTCCACACTTCCCTTATCGCCAATCCCCGGCGCGCCGGGTACGTTGTCGACTGTATCCCCACGTAGCGCCATCACATCCACAACCTGTGCAGGCGGCACTCCAAGCACCTCCTGCACCTTCGCTGGATCCAGAATCAAATTGTCCTTCTGCGGATTCAGCATATGCACCTGGTCCGTTACCAGCTGCATCATGTCCTTGTCGCCAGAGACGATGAAGACCTCGTGCGCCTGCTCGGCGGCTTCGCGCGCCAGCGTCCCGATCACGTCGTCCGCCTCAAAACCCTCGGCCTCCAGGATGGGAATGCGGAGAGCTTCGAGGGCGCGGCGAATGTAGGGAATCTGGCGGCGCAGGTCCTCGGGCATGGCGGCGCGGTTGGCCTTGTAGCCCTCGTAACTCACCTCGTCAAAGCTCTGCGTCTTCGCGTTCCACTTGCGCAGAGGCTTCATGGCGCGCGCACGTTCGTCGCGGAAAACCTCGCCGCTCACGTCAAACACGGCGGCAAAGTAGAGCGGCGAGAAATCCTGCCTGAGCTTCTTGATCATGTTCACAAACACGTAAATCGCCGCTGTCGGCAAGCCTGTCCGCGTTGACATCGGCCGTGACCGCTGCATCGCGTGGTAAGCACGAAAGATGAAAGACATTGTGTCCAGCAGATAAACGCGCGGTTTGGTTTCGTTTGGCATGCAAATGAAGTCTATCAACTTCGAGCCGTCTCCAGCGAGAACTAGCTGATCAGCATGCAATCCCCATAGCTGAAAAATCTATATTTTTCTTTTACCGCGTGGTTGTAGGCATTCAAAACATTTTCCCGACCAGCAAACGCGCTCACCAACATCAGCAAGCTTGATTGCGGCAGATGGAAATTAGTCAGTAACCCATCCACAACTCGAAATTCAAATCCCGGCGAAATGAAAATTCGTGTCCTCCCGCTGTGGCATTCGAGTTCACTGCCGCCAGCGACCTTCGCACAATGCTCGAGCGTCCTCACGACAGTCGTCCCCACGGCAATCACGCGCCGCCCCTCATTCCGTGCGCAGTTAATCGCCGCCGCCGTCTCACCAGGCAGCATGTATCGCTCCTCATGCAATTGAACGTCGGCCAGATTCTCAACTCTGAGCGGCGCAAAAGTTCCTAGCCCCACATGCAGAGTAACCTTCGCTGTCTCCACTCCCTTTTTCTTCAGAGCTTCCAGAATCTCCGGTGTAAAGTGCAGCCCCGCTGTCGGCGCAGCAACTGATCCACGATCATGAGCAAAGACCGTCTGGTACCGTTCTCTATCTTCGTTCTGATCGCCACGATGAATGTACGGCGGCAATGGCATGTGCCCAATGCTTTCCACCGCCGCAAAAAAATCTTCGCGGGAAGCAAAACGCAAAGTCCGCTCACCATACTCCCCGCGCCCAATTACTTCAGCCTCTAGCACCGACACGTCTGATTTATCCGGAAAAATCAGCCGCTCGCCCAGTCCCACCTTGCGTCCCGGCTTCACAAGCACTCGCCACTCAAACGGTCTCAACTCCTCCGTCAACAGCACTTCAATCTGTCCCGTCGGCGCTTCACGTTCACGCACCACCGTCCGCCGCGCAAATAGCCTCGCAGGAATCACGCGGCTGTCGTTAAATACAAGCAAGTCACCAGCCTTCAAAATCTCCGGCAACTCCGCAAACGCACCGTCGCGCAGCGCGCCCGTAGCACGTTCTACAATCAGCATCCTGCTCGCCCCACGCACCTCGGGTGGCCTCTGCGCAATTAACACTTCGGGCAGATGAAAATCGAAATCAACAACACGAAGCCCGCTCATGGCTAGTTTTTCCTCTGGGGCTTCAATTTAGGATATTTTTTGAAATATTCATAAGCGTTGGCGCGTGCGCGTTCAAGCGAATCATTCAACTGTTGGCGCTTCGCTTCAAATTCTTCAGTCGGCGTCCCCATCTCAACATGAGTCCACTGCGCCCAACTCACGCAAATCCGCGTGAACGGCTTCGGAATTAAAAACCTATCCCAGGATTTCAATTGCCATGCTCTTTGCGGTTCTAGATGGAAGCACCCGATCGGAGCACCAGTGATTGACGCCAGCTTGATCGGCCCCATTTTCGTCTGGTAAATCGGCCCACGCGGTCCATCGGCTGTAAATATAGCGGGAGTTCCGCTTTCAATGACTTTACGCAGACCTTGCAATCCTTCAATGCCGCCACGCGAACTCGAACCGCGCACCGCATCAAATCCAAACATGCGCAGAATGCGCGTAATCAACTCGCCATCAAAACTTTGGCTGATAAGAATAATCGCGTGCGAAACACGAAAGTAAACAGTGCACGGCAGCACGCACTGGTGCCAGAAGCAGTAAATTTCCGGCCCGGCCTTCTCGCCATAAACAACAGGAGTCACGCCCTCTTCTGCAATTACCTCAAAGCGCCAGGTTAACCCAACCGGCCAAAGCATCGCCCACACAAGGCGCGGCACAACGGCCAGCATAAAGCGCTGGCCGAGTGTGAATTTGCGTTGGGAGCGAGAGGTCACTCCTTGATTCTATCTTTTCCGTTCAACTTTAACTGTACCGAATCCACTTCAAGAGTTCCGGCAACGTCGCGCGCTTGCCATACATTAGAATTCCCACGCGATAGAGCTTTGTAGAGAACCACAGCACGCCCCAGATAGTGAAGATCATTATCGCTATGGAGGCAACAAATTGCCAATCCGGTGGCATCTGCGAACCCATACGAAGCATCATAATAATCGGCGCGGTCGCAGGAAATAGCGATGCGGCGATGGACCAGATAGAGTTCGGATCATTGATAACCAGGAAGATCAGCGAGAAACTCAGCCAGATGGGAACAGCTGCAAGAGGTGTATACATTTGAAGTTCCTGTTCAGTTTCGCAGGTTGCTGCAAGTCCTGAAAAGAGCGCGCTGTAGAGAAGGTAACCGAGAATGAAATAGATGGGAAAAAGTATCCCTTCCTTCCATGTAAAATGCACTGCATACTCGCCGCTCATTAATGGCGCGGCTAATGCAGTCCCCGCCAGCGCAGCGGCAGCTGCAGCCCAGATCCCTATCTGAGTCATGCCAACCGCACCAACGCCAATCAACTTGCCGGCTAGCAGATCGCCCGACCGTGCTGTAGAAAGCATCACTTCAAAGATACGTGACGTCTTCTCCTGAATAATGGAACGTGCCACATTCATGCCGTAGATCATTGTCGTCATCGAGAGCAGAAGCGCCATAATATAGCCCTTCAAATAGGAAACGACTCCGTTGCTCTTGACTATCTTGCCTTCTTTATCTACCTGCATTGTTTGAACTTCAACCTTTTTCAATGCCGCGTCAATCTGTGACTGTGTGACTCCGTTCGCACGAAGTCGATCATTGATCAGAGCATCGTTGAGAGATGTAGTGAGCACATTGGAGATGACAATATCACCTGACGATTCTGATGTGTAGGTCGCAGTAATCTTCCCATCTGCCGCCTGCTCCACCCAAAGAAAGCCATCAATTGATTTGTCCTGCAGTCCCTTCAATAAAGTGTCGCGCATGCTGGGTTGCGCTGGTGCATAAATATCCACCGTAGCTTTCAATTCCTTCTGATCCAATACTCCTTTTTGAACGCGCGCAGCTAATTGCGGATCCTCTGATGCAATTGCAATATGTTTGCCGACCGCAGTATTCTTGCCCGCCAGAACCACCACTCCCATGATCACAACAAAGAGCACGGGGATCAAAATCGTACTCAAACGGAAAGCTTTGCCACGAACCTGCTCAAGATATTCACGCTTTGCAATCAAAAGTAGATTACGCATCGACTTTACCTCCCACGGTCTCAATGAAAATCTCTTCGATCGACGGCTCAACAAGTTCAAATCGGAAGACCTTCGCCATCGACGCCGCCTCATGCAACACCTTCTGCGCATCTCCATGTGGCTTCAGTTTGATCTCAGCGTGACCCGAGTAATTCTTCGCCTCAGCAATCTCACTCGACTTCAGGAAATCCGCATTTCCCTCGAATTCCATGACGATCTGGTTGCGCTCATAACGGCTTTTGATCTCCCTAACCTTCCCTGCAAGCACCGCTTTGCCATTGTTGATCAAGCAGATCGAGTCGCACAGCTTCTCCACCTGATCCATTCGGTGCGTCGAAAAAAGTATCACCTTGCCTTGGTTCTTGAGATCAATCAACACGTCCTGGAGCAGAGTCGCATTCACCGGATCAAGTCCACTGAACGGCTCATCCATAATGATCAGCCCCGGATCATGAAGCAGCGTACAGATGAACTGAATCTTCTGCTGCATTCCTTTGGAAAGCTCTTCGGTCTTCTTCTGCAGCACATCGGCAATCTCAAGCTTCTCCGCCCAGTTCAAACCGCGGCGCTTGGATTCCTCCGGCGTCAATCCGCGCAATTCGCCAAAGAAGACCAGCTGGTCAATGACCTTCATTTTCTTGTAAAGTCCGCGTTCTTCGGGCAGATAACCTACACGAGAAAGAATCGCGCGCTCAAAAGGCTTGTCGAAAAGCCTGACCTGGCCTGAGTCGGGAATCGTAATCCCAATCATCATGCGGATTGTACTTGTCTTCCCCGCGCCATTCGGTCCAAGCAAGCCAAACATCTGCCCTGCTTCAATCGTCAGGCTCAAATTATCAACCGCCAACTTCGAATCATAGGCCTTGGTTACACCTGCAAGCTCAACTACGGGCATACTTCTCCTCATGAGTAAGGGGTGGTATTGACGCAGTAATTCCTTTGTGTGAAGTTTAGCATTGACGCGCAGACTTGACAGTTAACAGAAACGCATCTGAATAAATCTTTGAGCTTCCCTGGCTCTAAAAGATTTTGCTCACATACCGCAGGCCATTTAGCATCCTATCTGTGGCAGAGATCGATAGTCCGGTGAAATTCGTGCGTGGAGTAGGTCCGCGCGTGGCAGAGCTTCTCGCCGCAAAAGGTGTAATGACAGCGGAAGACCTGATCTACCATCTTCCATTCCGTTACGAAGACCGCCAAAATCCCCTTCCTCTCGACGAACTCAAGCCAGGCGAGACGGCCAGTGTCATCGGCGAAGTCCGCGGCTCCATTCTTCTGCGCACAAAGCGCATGCCCATCTTCGAGCTCACCCTCGGCCAGGGTCGCCACGCGATCAAGTGCATCTGGTTCAACGGCACCTACCTTGCCCAACGCTTCCACGCTGGTCAAACCGTCGCAGTTTTCGGCCGAGTTGAAGCCTCGCGTTCCACCAGCAACCTCAAAATGATTCAGCCGCAATACGAAATTCTTGCCAGCTCAAATGAAGACGATGAAGCGCAGATTCTTGAAGTCGGCCGCATCACGCCAATCTACGAATCCCTGAGCACAGGCCAAAGCGGCGCGCGCCTCAACTCCAAGTGGATGCGCAAGGTCGCCTTCCATCTCCTTGAAGAACTCCGCGACCGCATCCCTGAAACTCTGCCAGCGCGGATGCTTGAGCGCCTCAGCCTTCCCTCGCGTGAGGATGCGCTCGCCGCCGCGCACTTTCCGCCTGATGGCACCTCACTCGCCGAGCTTAAAGAAGCCACCACGCCCGCGCAAAAGCGCCTCATTTTTGAAGAGCTTTTCTACCTTGAACTCGGCCTCGAACTCAAACGCCGCCGCATGAAGAAACGTCCCGGCGTCGCTTTTGAAACCAACGAAAAAGTCCGCGAAGCTCTGCGCGAAGTTCTGCCATTTAAGCCCACCTCCGCGCAAAAACGTGCCCTCGGCGAGATCGTTGAAGACATGCGCCAGCCCAGCCCCATGCGCCGCCTTCTCCAGGGGGACGTTGGCTCCGGCAAAACCATCGTCGCCTTTGAAGCCATGCTCGTCGCCTTGGAAAATGGCTACCAGGCCACGCTGATGGCGCCAACAGAAATTCTAGCCACGCAGCACTACCTCGCCGCGCGCAAATTGCTGGAGCGCTCCACGCGCAACTACCGCGTCGTCCTCCTCACCGGTTCGCTCGACGAAGATCGCAAGCGCTCCACGCGCTCGCTCATCAACCGAGGAGAAGCCCAACTCATCATCGGCACGCACGCCCTCATCGAAGAAAAAGTTGAGTTCGACAAACTCGGACTCATTATCGTCGACGAGCAGCATCGTTTCGGCGTTCTGCAGCGTTTCCGCCTCATGAAAAAACCCAATGTCGCCGAGCCTGACGTCCTCGTCATGACCGCAACCCCCATCCCGCGCACACTCGCTCTGAGCCTCTACGGCGACCTCGACGCCAGCGTCCTTGACGAAATGCCTCCCGGCCGTTCGCCTATCATCACCCGTCGCGTCACCGACGATAAAGCCAGCGAAACCTGGCTCTTTGTACGCTCTCAAGTCAATCTCGGTCGTCAAGCCTACATCGTTTACCCCGTGATTGAAGGCAGCAAAGATGACAAGCCCGAACTCGACTTCAGTCACGATGAAATTCCCGAAGCTACTGAAGCTGCAACCTCCGAGCCAACGCTTTTCGCATCAAAGAAAACTGCACGCAGCAAAGCCAAAGCTCCATCAAAATCCAGAACCAAAATCTCAGCGGATCTTTTCCCAACCACTCCGCGCGCACCACTCAAATAAGCCGTTGAAATGTATGACCACCTGCGCACCGGCCCGCTCGAAGGTCTCCGCGTCGGCCTTCTTCATGGCCGCCTTGATGCTGACCACAAGGAGATCATCATGCGCCGTTTTCAACGCGGAGAGATTGACGTACTCGTATCAACCACCGTCATTGAAGTCGGTGTTGACGTTCCCAACGCCAGCGTCATGGTTGTCGAGCATGCTGATCGCTTCGGTCTGGCGCAACTCCATCAACTGCGTGGCCGCGTCGGTCGTGGTTCAGCCCAGAGCACCTGCATCCTCATGACCGGCCCGCGCATTACACCACAAGCCGAGGAGCGCCTCGACGCGATGGTCAACACCCAAAATGGATTTGAACTTGCTGAACTCGACCTCAGAATGCGCGGCCCCGGTGAATTCTTCGGCACGCGCCAGGCGGTACTCCCGGAGTTCCGCGTCGCCGATCTCATCCGCGACAGGAAACTCCTGGAACTCGCCAAAATTGAAGCCGAAAAATTCGCCCTCGAGCCGGAAGCAGGAGTCTCTGACGCCGAGCGCTCCCGCGTCTGGGATCGCCTCAAACAAGCCTGGCAAAGGAAATATGGATTAGTTGAAGCAGGTTAAGTATCGATTTATGAAATTTCCACTTCTATCAATTCTCACGATTCTGCGAGAAATTCCCTCTCTCCATCCTTGTCGCTGGACGGATCCAATTTAACCTCGCCTGTAAATGTCTGAATCTCCAATTCCAAGCTCGCAATCTCCGTCCCGCACTCCTCAGGGTGACTGCGTGTACATTGGCAGAGCTCAGTGAAGCGAATATGCCCGCTCTGACTCAGCTCCAATCCAGCCGCAATCAACATGCCGTATACGTTCACGCTAGCAAGGCGCTCAAACTCAAAGAGTAAAAAAATTGTTCCCGCTTCATTCGCACCGCAGCTCAGCACCCAGCCACCACACCCAAGCATCTCACCCGTCAGTGTCTTCACCAGTTTTGACGGTTCATCCTTCGAAATTGCTTTCATCTGCATTGCCCAGAGCGCTCTGGATGTTCTCTTTGCGAACTGTTGATTGATCAGTTGCATCACGTCTACGTTATCGGATGCCCCCGGAACCTCATCATGACTGTTTTACAACCGTACGCATATGACCATTTTCCAGCCATTCCCTCGAGTTCTTACTGATTCTTCCACCCAAAAAGTGACCGGTGCCTATTCAAACTTCTATTGCCTCATTAATTTGAGCCACGCATCATCAGGGTGGTTTTTTCCGCCCCGGTAAGTTAGTTTGTACTCAGGATGATTCTCGGCACCGGTATCGACCTCACCGAAATTGGACGCATTCGCAACGCACACGCCCGCTACGGCGAGCGATTTCTTGCGCGTATCTACACTCCCACAGAGCTTGCCTACTGCCTAAGAAAACGCAACGCCGCTGAAAGCCTCGCTGCACGTTTTGCTGCTAAAGAAGCCGCCGCCAAAGCACTCGGCACTGGAATCAGCCGCGGTGTCAGCTGGCTCGAGATTGAAGTGACACGCGAAAAAGGTGGCCGTCCCTCACTCGCCTTTCACGGTCGCGCTCAGCAATTCGCCACTCGGCTCGGCGTCCTTCATGCCTCGCTTTCCCTCACGCACACCAGTACTTTGGCCATGGCTAGCGTCATTCTGGAGCGTTAGTTTCCATCGCTTAGGCTCCTCTTTTCTGCTATTCTCTACTCGTCCAGTCAACATTTCCGCAGACCTTTATTTGAGGGAATCAGAGTGCCCAGCCAGAACGAGATTCGATGGTCCCAGTTGAGAGTCGGCATCCTCGTCATGGCTGCCTTCGCTGCTCTCGTCGTCCTCATCTTCCTCATGACCGGCTCCAATGGCGGCTTATTCACGCGCAAGATTAGATTGCGCTGCTACTTTGAAAATGCGGCAGGCTTGAAGGTCGGAGCACCCGTAACTTTGCAGGGTGTTACCAAGGGCAATGTCAAAAGCATCAAAGTCGTCCCTCAGCACAAACCCAACATGGTTGAAGTCGTCATGATGGTTAACGATTCTGACAAGGCCCAATTGCACACCGACACTGTGGCCTCCATCAAATCTGCCGGTGTTCTCGGAGACAGTTTCATTGACCTCGATTCATCTAATGCCGTTGGTCCTCCCCCGATGAATCTTTCAGAGTTGCAACCGGGCGACGCACCCAGCATCGATCAGGTCATCAGCAACAGCAATCAATCCATCAAGCATGTCGATGTTCTTGTGAGTGAGCTTCAAACCACCCTCATGGCAATCAACCAGCAAAAAGGCACCATCGGCAAGCTCATTGGAGACCGTGCCCTCTACGAGAAGATCAATCACATTACCACCGATCTTGAATCCATATCAGCATCTATCAATGGCAGCAAAGGCTCTCTTGGCAAGCTCATTAATGACGACACGCTCTACAACCGCGCCAACGACACCATCACGCATTTGAACAACATCGCCACCGATCTCGATGCTGGCAAAGGCACCGCCGGCATACTGCTGCATGACGACTCTCTTTACAACAACCTGAACGCCGCTGTTGCCAATACCAACCAATTGCTCGCAGAGGTCAACGCGGGCAAAGGCACCATCGGCAAATTTTCCAAAGACCCCGCCTTCGCAATGAAGCTCGACGACGCCATCACGCGGCTCGACGGCATTCTGAAAGGCATTGACGAAGGCAAAGGCACCCTTGGTCAACTCGTCAGCAACCGTGCGCTTTACGACCACACCGATCAAACCATGGATCAGGCCAACCAATTGCTCTACGGAATGCGCACCAATCCCAAAAAATATCTCAACATTCAGCTCAAATTGTTCTGAGTCTGTGGCATCATGGCTGCACTATGAGTTGCGTAATTTCTCGTGTTCTCTTCTGCCTTGTCCTTCTCGTCGCTTTCCTCTCTCTCCCAAGCACCCTTGCCGCGGACCCTCCGCGCAATCGCCTCCTCATTCGAGGCAAAATAGTCACGCCCGATGGCGTCCTCACTGGTTACTGGCTTGAGATTCAAAACGGTATCATCGTGCACATTACCAAGCAGCAGCCCACACCAGATGGCGCAGTAATTCTCGATACCAATGACCTCATCTTCCCCGGTTTCATTGACC
>DAHXOQ010000200.1 GCA_027364815.1 Acidobacteriaceae bacterium
AACGAGATGATCACCTCGCTGCGCAACGACCGCATGACCAGCTTCCGCGACCGCTTCCGCACCGTCGACGTGCTGCTCATCGACGACATTCAGATCATCTCGCAGAAAGAGCGCACGCAGGAGGAGTTCTTCCATACCTTCAACACTCTGCACGAGAACATGAAGCAGATTGTGATTGCGAGTGATCGTCCGCCGAAAGAGTTGGCGGAGATTGAAGACCGTCTGCGCTCGCGTTTTGAATGGGGATTGATTGCGGACATTCAACCGCCTGATCTTGAGACGAAGGTCGCGATTCTGCAGAAGAAGGCGGAGAACGAGCAGCTTGTACTGCCGACGGATGTGGCGCTGTTTGTGGCCTCGAATATCCGGACGAACGTGCGTGAGTTGGAAGGCGCGATGACGCGGTTGATTGCGTGGTGCCAGCACAATCACATGGATGTTACTCTCCAGAGCGCGCAACAATGCTTGAAGCAGTTCATCGACACGCAGCAGCGGAAAATTACGATTGAGTCGATTCAGAGGGCGGTTGCGGAAGAGTTCGGGATGCGGCCAACCGATCTGAAGCAGAAGAACAATTCGCGCAACGTTGTGGTACCGAGACAGATTGCGATGTACCTGGCCAAGCAACTGACTGAAGCGAGCTTGCCGGAGATTGGAAGGCAGTTCGGAAACAAGCACCATACGACGGTGATGCACTCGATTGGAAAGATCGATGAGCAGCGCAGGACGGATAAGGATCTGCACCGGGTACTGGGAAAACTCAACGATATTTTGAATGGGTAAGGCACAAACAAGCTGAAAACAAACTCCCAATTTCTTTTGAAGTTGGGAGTTATTATTTATGAGTAAAACATGAAGGTTTCCATGAAAATGATTGCAATGCTTCCAGGCAAAAATATTCGCCTCAGATTGTTAATTACCATCACAATGACGGTTGTGATGCTTTTATTGCTGACACCACTCACTTGCACAGCCCAAACGACTACGGAGACCCTGGTGATCATCCGTCATGGAGAGAAGCCTTCAGGCGGGCTTGGCCAACTATCGTGCCGCGGATTGAATCGTGCTATGGCATTGCCCGATGTGTTGATTGCAAAATTTGGCAAGCCGGAGTACATCTTTGCTCCCGATCCCGCGCAAAAGGTTGATGATTACACGCTCGGCGGCTACTCCTACGTACGGCCGCTTGCGACAATTGAGCCCACGGCAATCCGGCTCGTGATGCCGGTGAATACGCAGATCGGTTATAAGCAGATTGATAAATTGCAGAAGGAGTTGCTCGATTCGAAGTATGCATCCTCGAAGGTTTTCATCGCCTGGGAGCATTATTACGAAGAGAAGTTTGCGAAAGAGCTGGTGAAAAAATTCGGCGGAAATCCTGACCAGGTTCCTACGTGGGATAACTCGGAGTACGACATGATTTATGTGATCCGGCTGACTCGCACGGGTGGCAAAACGGAAGTGTCATTCAGCGCCGATCACGAAGGATTAAACGAAAAACTCAGCAACGAATGCCCGAAGTAAATTAAAACTCAGTCACGCTGAGCACATTGCCATCAGGATCTTTGAACCATGCGATCTTTGCGCCACCGGGTGCGTTCCAAATTCCTTGCGGATCATCATCATTGAGGCGGGGGAAGCGCAGGAAGGTGATGCTGGCAGCCGTGAGCTTATCAACTGTGGTGGTGATCGAATCAACTTGCCAGCCAAGGATTGTGAAGGGTGCAGGCTTGTGCTCGCTGACTGGAGTGACGCGGAGCATGGTTCCGTTGGCGTCGAAGACAAGCGCGAAGGGAAATTCGTCGGTGACCAAGCGCAGACCCAGCACACTTTCGTAAAACTCGCGCGCCTGCTCCATGTCTGTAACGGGCACGAAAGCAATAATTTTGCTGGCGCCGAGAATTGAATCGGACATTGTCGATCTCCGAGGGGAATGTTTCTATTCAGTTTGCGATTATTTGGCTTCGTGCGTCATCAGTTGCACAAAGAATTTTTGAAACTTTGGTAAGTCAAGGTCGAGTTGCGCATGGACGAGGCGCACGCCTGTTGCGGGCTTGAGTTGCTCGGTCCAGGTGAGGGTATCGCCATAGGTGGGGCCGTGACTGATGTCGACGTCCATGTAGACGACGGACTCTTTGGTGATGAGCGAGGGGTCGAGCCATGCGCAGGCGGCGAGTTCATCCCAAAGATAGTAGCGGGCCTGACTCCACGCGGCGATGTACTTGGCGGCGGGGGTAGATGATTTGCTGATCTCGTCGAGCATCTTTTGCGTGAAGGGCGCCTTGATGGAAACATAGACTGTGGTGACGTCGATGCGCGGCCATGCGGCGTGGAGCATGATGTGCGCGGCTTCTGGATCGCGCCAGAAATTGAATTCGTGGCGTGGGCTGGTTGCGAATTCGGGGTCATCGGTTTGTGGATTGAGGCTGCCGCCCATGAGGACGATGCCTTTGGTGAGCGCGGCGAAGTCGGGGTCGATGGATATGGCAAGCGCGATGTTGGTCATGGGCCCGGCGGCGTAGATGGTGACCTGGTGCGGGTGGGCGTGGACCTGACGAATGAGGAAATGAATTGCGTCTTCGTCGATGGCCTTGATAGTCGGCTGGCCCTCAGGCATGGGTGGGATTTCGTAAGGACCGTGATGGACGAGTTTTTCAGGCGTGTAAGGTTTGATGCCTTCGGGAGTTTCGACGAGATGGGTTGGTCCCTGGCCCCACGCGCCGAGCCAAGTGGCTTTGCCGATCAGCGCGGATTGCCAGCGGGTTTCTTCTTCGGTGCGGACGAGCGGGAAGACTGCGCCACGGGCGACGGGAATATCAGAGTGGCCGGTTAGCTCGAGCATGCGCAGAGTGTGCAGCGTTTCTTCGTCGCGCCATGCGTTGCCGGTGACCATGGTGATGCCGAGGACCTGCACATTCGGCGCTTCAAGCAGGACCATCATGGCCATTTGGTTGGAGCCGCCGGGACCAGAGCCGTCCTGATCGATGAGAACCAATTTTTTCTGCGCCGTTGTGATGCACGGCGACAGCAATATCAAAAGCAAAAAAATCTTCGCACCCATAGCCGTCATTGTGGCATATGAGCGCGAAGATTGTACTTGTGAAAATTATTGTGGGGTAAATTTAGCGGTGGCCAAAACCACCTGGACGACGATCTCTTCCACCACGATCACCACCTCGGCGGTCACCACCACGATCTGAGCCTCGATCGCCTCTCGGTGCGAAAGTGCGCGGCTCTGGTGGGGGCGCTTGACCTTTGATATAGACGGCCAGATGGCGGTCGCGGCCTTCGCCGTTGCTGGCTGTCTCCAGGTCTTCCATTTCCTTGAAGACCATGTGGAGGAGACGACGCTCGCGGCTGTTCATCGGCGGAAAACTGAATGGCAGGCTGGTCTTTCGAACTTGTTCGGCAGCGGTTTCTGCAGAAAGCTTGAGCTCGCCGACGCGGAGGGCTTTGAAGTTGCCACTGTCAAAGCTGACGAGATCGTGCTCGCGCGGATCGAGGCGGAGAATCTGCGCGACGACGGCTTCAAAGGCGCGCAGGAGTTCACCGTTGTGCTGGGTGACGAGCGGTGCATCGGGGCCCGCAAGTTCAACGTATATCTCGCGGGCTTCAAGGCCATCGGGATCGCGTGCGCCTTCACCGGCTGTGATGCGGTATTTGAGGCGCAATCCGCCCAGTTGGTTGATGGAGCTTAAAAAATCGGCAATGGTCTGTGCGGCTTGTTGATAATCGGCAATTGGCATGACAAACCAGTATCGCAGAGTAGGGCGCCAATGCGGAATCCCGGCGAACAATTTCAGCCAAGAGCAGGTTTGACAAGGATACTAAGGATAAAGGGTAAGGGAGATTCTGTGAAATACTTCAAGAACCCTGAACGGATGCTTGAATTCATTGAGTTGATTTGAACTAACTTATATTGCTTAAATCCACAATTTGAATAATTTCTCTCTTATAGCTTTACCTGGCTTGCTAAGTTCGCTGATACTGTACCTTTACAAAACACCTGATTGAGGCATTCATGCAGACTCGACCCGGCAAGCAACTCGGCTTTAATTTTGCACTGTTAATGCTGATAGCATCCGGATTGTCAGCGCAATCACAGCCCAATACGAACGTACTCTATCAGCAACTCAGAAACCTGAAGCCAGGCGGTGATGTCATTAATGTGAGTGGTCTGACGCTCAAGCGTGATGCGGCTATTTTCACTTTTCAGAGTGGGAGTTTTGCCTTTTACGGGGTTACAAATAACAAGGAGACAGGTGCGGTATTTATAGGCTCCGGGCATATACACATCACTCCACCGACGCGGGAAGAGCGGCACAACCTGCTGATTCTGAATCATACTGAAGAGTTTGATGAGGATTTTGACCAAGCCTTGTTCCGTTTCACCGATGACACGGCGGCAGAGTTACGCAAGGCATCAACGGGTAATGGCGAAGCAAAACCAAGTTACATCCAGATAGCCCAGGATTTTCATAATTTTCAGCGAATGAAGCTTCATAACAACTATGACCTGCGGATTCTTGAAGATGTGCAGAGTGCGGCGCCGGGAGGATTTTTTCTGGCTGCACTGCACAGTCGCAAGAATGCACATTTGCTTTTTATCATCGATCCGCATGGAGTCAGTGAGGTTGCGCCTGAAGAGGTGGCACTGCACAGCATGAGTGATTGGGGCAATACGATTTTGCTGGCCTTCCACAGTTCCGACGAGTACCACGGCCAGAATCAGGTTAATGGCAACGAGTTGAACGCGACTACACACATCAGTTCAGAAAACCTGGATGCGACGATTGAGAAGAATGGATTCTTGACGGGGCTGGCAACGGTTGAGATTAAAGCTGCGACGGATGGCGTGGCTGTGATTCCTCTGAATATTTACCGGACATTGCGCGTGAGCAAGGTGGAGACTGCGAGCGGCGAGCAACTGGAATTTATACAGGAGAAGAAGGAAGAGGATCCGGATTTTGGAGTTGTGCTGAAGTCTCCACTCAAGAAGGATGAGAGCGTAACTCTGCGCATTGCCTATGGCGGCAAAGATGTGGTGATGGACGAAGGTGGCGCAAATTATTACCCGGTTGCGCGGGAGAGCTGGTATCCGAACTCAGCGCAGGGCCTGGGTGATTATGTTACTTACAAGATGACCTTTCATGTTCCCAGGGGCCTGGAACTGATTGCGACGGGAACAAAGTTGAAGGAGTACAACGAAGGCAAGTACACCATTTCAGAATGGAAGAGTGACGTTCCAATCCCAGTTGTTGGCTTCAACCTTGGGAAATTCAAGATGAAGGAGACGCAAGTACAGGAGTCGGGGGTGCAGGGCAAACCTGGCGATCTTTTGACCGTGAACGCATATGCCAATGAGAGTACTCCTGACAATATGCAAGAATTTTCCGGCGCGGAAGGTGTGGGCAACATCAATACCGCATCGATGCTTCCGCTGCAGTTGAGCGAAGGCGCGGCGGCGGCAGAAATTTACTCTGACTACTTTGGCGAGTTGCCCTTCTCGCACGTTGCGCTGACGCAACAGTTTGCCTGCGGTTACGGAC
>DAHXOQ010000201.1 GCA_027364815.1 Acidobacteriaceae bacterium
ATCAGCGTGTCGGCGGCGCCCAGTGCGTTGAGGGTGAGCACATCGAGTGCTGGTGGGCAATCGAGAATGACAAGGTCGTACTGGGCGCGAACGGGGGCAAGAGCATGACGGAGCTTGAGCGCGCGCTCCTCTTCCTGAGCGAGTTCAATATTCGCTCCAGTGAGGTTTTTGGAGCCGGGGAGTAGCCAGAGGGTGTCAATTTCGGTGGGTAGAATGACGGATTCGGCAGAGGCATCACCCATGAGAACGTCGTAAATAGAATGGCGATTGTCATCGCGCTGGACTCCGATTCCGGAAGTGGCGTTGGCCTGGGGATCACAATCGACGAGGAGAATGCGCATGCCATCGATAGCGAGGCAGGCGGCGAGGTTGATGGCGGTAGTGGTTTTGCCCACTCCACCCTTCTGATTGACGATCCCGATTATCTTACTCATCAGCTCTTTCCCATCGTGAACAAGAGTACTGCTTGAGGCGGATGGAGCGCATCGAGTCGAGGCTGTGGAGAAGTGCCTCTAGCTGTGGAAAGCTTTTTGCGTGGCATTAGGCTGGCGTTGCGTAAAGCATTGTGGACAGGGCGGTTTGACGGGATGGGTGATGAAGTGGTTTTAGGGGGTTGAAAAAGGTGCAGCGGTGGAAAACTTTCTGTTAATTTAGCGATTTTGATGGCCTAAGAACAGCTCTTTGGAGTGTTCCACGTGGAACATTCCATGCCGCCTGGCACTTTAAAGGAAATGCTAGCTCTTTTGCCCGAGTAGAATGATGCGCTGCTCGCCGCCGGGGAGTGGTTTGGCTGGAAGCCATGAGAAGGATCCACCTGCCGCCGTGGTGATTGCGGCTGTATCAGAGGCGGTGGTCATCAAGAGCAGCCACCCCTTCAGAGCAACGAGGCCAGAGGCAGATTGGACGGCTTCACCCATGCGGTCAACAGCTCGAAGTGTTACACAATCAAATCTCTGCGTCAGAAGTTCGGCGCGACCAGAGTGAACCTTGGCATTCAATTTAAGCGTTCGAACTACTTCATTGAGGAAAGTAGCTTTTTTAATCTGAGATTCGGCCAGGGTGACTTGAAGCTCAGGCCTGAGAATCGCAATAGGAATCCCAGGAAATCCGCCGCCTGAGCCGTAGTCGAGCCGGCTGAAGAGACCTGACGGCAGCGCGTTTGCACAGAAAATTGATTCCAGAAAGTGGCGACTGAGTATTCCTTCAATATCGCGGATCGCTGAGAGGTTAGTGCGCTCATTCCAGTGTAAGAAAAGTTCCAGATAGGCGGAGAATTGTTCGGCTTGCGCATCGGTCAGTGTGGCAAGGTTGGCTACTGCGAGTAGCTCCCCAAGACGCTGACGGCTGGCATTAACATCGCGGGAATCGCTGCGCACTAGGCGACTGACTCCTCAATGGACCGGGGTTGCCAGCAAGAAGCCGCCTGGAAGAATCCAGCAAAGAGTGCGCGTGATGCGGCACTACTTGAGTAGCTGCGCTCAGGGTGCCATTGAACGCCAACAACATAGTGCTCGGATGAGTGAAGCTCGATGGCTTCAATCACCTGATCGTCAGGGCAACGCGCGGCTACTCGAAGATTATCGCCAAGAGTTTCTATTGACTGGTGGTGGCTGGAGTTTACTTTAAGCCGGCCTTTTTCTGAAGCTGAGAGCGGAAGCAAATTCGCAAGGCGCGTACCTTCAATAATTTCAACTGTGTGCGCTTCAGAGAACTCGCGCCCGGGGCGATGATTGATGGGTGAGTTCAGGTGCTGGTTCAGGGTTCCATTGAGCCAGACGTTGATCATCTGCAACCCCTGGCAAATCCCGAAGATCGGCTTCTGGAGATTGAATGCGTCCTGCAAAAGTAGCTCGTCGACGGCTGCACGGGCTGGGTCTGATGGGTTACATTCCGGCTGGCGGATTTGGCCATAGCGCTCGGGTTCAACATCGTAGCGACTGCCAGGAAGCAGAATTCCCTGCACGCTGGTGAGCACGCGTGCAATGCGATCTTGCCGCTCGTGCAGTGGAATGAGGATAGGAGTTGCGCCAGCCGCCTTGAGCGCAAAAAGGTAGGGCTCAAGGGAGCGTTGGTTGTATTCGCTGTCTAGACTCGTGGGTTCGGGTACTGCAATATGTACTGACATGGCTGAAACAGTGTACGCCGTGAAAGAGGTTCTGTGAAGTGCGCAATGTTTACTAATTAGTTAACAGTATTTAATTAGACAACAGGATCTGATTCGCTTGACTCCGGATTTAACAAGTTCTCAATGGCTGATCTGAGTTTTGCATTCAGCTCGTCGAGCTGCGCGAGTGTGTAACCGGAAGTGGGAATGGGCTCGCCAATGCGGAGAATGAGTTGCCCTGGGTAAAAGTGATGCGTGTGCATAGGCAACAGATCGTAGATGCCGATAAGCGCGATTGGGACGAGTGGAACTTTGGCTCGAATGGCAAGGTAAGCCGCACCGGGAAGAAATTCTCTCAGGTTGCCATCCAAAGTTCGGCCACCTTCAGGAAAGACGAAGAGTGAGATTCCTGCGCGAAGAGTTTTAATTCCAAAGCCGAGGCTGGCAAGCGATGCACGAGGATTGTCGGTGTCGATTGGAATCTGACCAGATCTACTTAAGTGCCATCCTATGAATGGGATACGGAAGAGTGGCTTGCGCGCCAAGATGCGAAACTGAAAGGGCAGCGCGGAGAAGATGACCGGCGTGTCCATAAATGAGGTGTGATTGGCTGCGTAAACGGCGTGACTTTGCTTATGAAAGTTTTCTGCGCCTTCAATTTTGAGTTTGCTGCCAGTGAAGAGGACGAGCGACCAGGCCCAAAAGCGCGCGATTCGGTGTTGAAGGCGACCACTGCGTTCGAAGAGCGAGACAAAGAGAGAGCAACTTCCGCAGATTGCAGTGGAGATGCAGAAGAGTGGCACGCTGATTAGATTTGAGCGCCAATAGGTGAAACGCGGCAGTGGGTTGGGGCGCTTGCTGACGAACTGGTTCATGAATGCTGGCCCACTCCTTGCCCACCTTGTGCGAGTTCTAAAACACGTCTGCGAGCCTCTCCTACAAGGTACACTGAGCCGGCGATGACAATTCTTCCGCCCTTGGAATATGCGGCAGCAAGTGCGATGGCTTCTTCAACGGAAGCGGTGAGTTGTGCCGGAGTTCCGGTTTTTTCTGCGGCGGCCAAGAGCTCTGACGGGGCAGTCGCGCGGGGAGAGTGGATGGGGGCAAGAAAGATTTTGTCGAAGAGAGGAAAGAGGATTTGGGCCATCTCTTCAACTGGCTTATCGCGCAGGCAACCAAAGATCAGCGATGAGGGCCCGTTCGGCTTTTCTGTCGTGTTGAGTCCAGCACGCAGAGCCCAGGCTCCTGCAGGGTTGTGAGCAACATCAAGAATCCACTCTGTGCTTGACTCGGCTCCGTGTGAATCTTGAATGCGCTCCAGGCGCCCATGCCACTCAGTATGATGTATCCCGCTCTCAATTGAGGCAGCGGTGATGGGTAGATTGTGCTCCTCGGCCAGCTCCACAGCAGCGGCGATTGCGAGTGCGCGATTGCGAAGTTGATGCGCTCCGATGAGAGGCGAGTCGATAGTGATGTGTTGACCCATCACTTCAAGCGCATATGGCCCGTTGGGTGCATCATGCATCGGGGGCATGAAGGGAACAGCGCTGACACCGCGGACATTGAGCTCGGCGGCAACTTCTCCGATGACTTGATTAGCTACGGCGAGTTGTGGCAGCGTAATCAGCGTTCCGTTGAGGCGCAGGATTCCAGCCTTTTCACGCGTGATTTTTTCAATCGTCGCGCCGAGCCACTCCATGTGATCGAGCGAAATATCCGTGATGATCGAGAGCAACGGGTCAACGATGTTGGTTGCGTCGAGACGGCCACCCATTCCAACTTCGAGAACCGCAATTTGAATATCTCGCTCAGCAAAGTGGAGGAAGGCGAGTGCGGTCAGAGTTTCAAAGAAGCTGGGCGGCTGGTGCAGAGCGCCGGATTCAATGAGCCCAGCAGCAGCGCGCTGAACGGCGAAGAAGTGGCGTGCAAAATCATCGTCGGGGATCGTAGCGCGATTAACTCGAATGCGCTCGTTCACTCTCTCAAGATGCGGCGATGTATAGAGACCTGTAGACATTCCTGCGTCAACAAGAATCGAGGCGAGAGTTGCGGCTGTCGAACCCTTGCCGTTGGTCCCTGCAATGAGGATGGAACGGAAGCGCTGCTGGGGATTACCCAAAGCGGCAAGAAGCAATCGAATCTCGTCAAGCGAGAACTTACGGCGCGGCTGGCCCGGCTGAGAGATCAACTCCGGCGCCAACGCGGCCAACTGCTCAACTGCTTCCTGATAGGACATTTCCTTCAAGTATAGAAGAGAGAAGACGAACTCACGTCTGAAGCGCTGAACTCAATTGATAAACATTCAAAATGACTTTCAGTTCGTTCTTTGAATTTGCTCGGAATGACAAAAAAGCGTAAAAACTTATTTGGTCTCACGGGTTCGTAAACGGTACCCGGAGAACCCCGTTCAGAGGGAATGGCGATTACTTGAGAAGCTCGCTTTTTTTGATATCTAAGTTGGTGTTGACGAGGCGGAGTGTGATGGGAAGTCCGCCGATGGCGGGAGCTTCGTCGCGGGTAATTTTCTCGAAGGCAATGAGCATCTCGGGCTTGTCCCATGTGCCGTCAGCTACGACATAAGAGACGATGGTGCCGTCCTTTCCTTTTTCGACAAAGACGTTGACGCCTTTGTCGGTGAAAAAGCCAATGGACTTAAGACCAATTCCGAGAGCCTGGGCTTCTTCTCTGGTGGCAGTGCCGGAGTAGAAGACTTCGTCCCTGGTTCCGATCATGACACCAGTGCGCTGATCATTGGAGTAAACGATGGCGAAGATAAGAGAGAACAAGAGGATCAGAAAAATGATGCCGATCCAGAAGGCGATCCATCGGGAGGAGCTCAGGCCGCCTTGGTTGAGATGGATTTCGAGGGCAGGGCCTTGAAGCTTTTCAGCGCTCCAACGGGCGACGAAGACTATGGCCATGGCGATGGGAATAGTTGCTTTGATGGTCCATCCGATGAAGATAAGCAAGACAGTGAGGAGAATGCCGACGAAGAGCGTGATAACAGCGCGAGCATTATGACCGAGACGGTGGTAGTTGATTGCCATAAGTAGGCAACCCGCCAGGGGGGTGCCGAGAAAGGTTGCGAGTGCGACGGCGTTGGCGTCGAAGAGTTTGTAGTTTCGGGTAGTGGTTGGGGAGGGCGCTGTTGCGAACGATGACATGAGTTTCTCTTTCATTTAAATGGGGAACAGTAATTGACGCGCATACAACGGAATTTCAACGCAGATTTTGATTTGCCACGTAGCAGAACTCATTTTGCAATGTTTTCAACCAGCGAAAGACTTCCCTTTTATTGGCCGTTTTGTGGCCCGACTGACACGTCGGGCCCGGTTGCAAGGCAACGTTAAACAGCGATTTTCTCAAACATGTCAAGATGCGCCCAAAAACTTTACGAGAAAATTGCTAGTTGGTTGGGATTAGCT
>DAHXOQ010000202.1 GCA_027364815.1 Acidobacteriaceae bacterium
GCTCACGCCATGCATGGCGATGCGGGTAGGGTCAATCTCTTTGCGTGTGGCAAGGTAATCGAGTACACGCGTGAACAAACGGTCGGCGGTCGGGCTTGCCTTGATCGGCGATTGTCCTGTACCCGGTCCATCGATAGCAAGATATCCAATACCGAAGGGTAGAATCGCGCTGAAACTCTCCGTGAGATCTTCTTTGCGGCTATCAAGGCCGTTGACCGCGATCACCAGCGGTACCGGACCCTTGGCATCCTTAGGCAAGCGCAGGTAACCGATGATCTCTTTGCCTTCAAATGGAATGCGTACTACCTCGAGCGGTGGATCAAAAAACTTTGCATGGGCTAAATAGGCATTGAGAGCCTTGGCATAGGACTCTTTCTTTCCGGGTGAAGTTGGCACAGGCCAGCGGCCAAATGAGTAGAGGCGCCAGGCGCGAATATAGTCTGCATTTGCCTTGGAGGGGTCAGTTGATTCCAAGCTCTTGCCTTCGGCCATATAACGATCGGCGACGCCCATGAAACCAGCGGCCCACTCATCTTTGTCGGAGGTATGGATGGACTTGAAGGCTTCGCGCACATCGTTAGGATCGAGGCCGATCAGCGGATAGCCTCCGACTTCTGCGCGATGCACCGCCTCCACCTTGATTTCTTCGATCGTGCGCTCTTTGTGTTCCTGTGCAAAAGTCAAGGAAGTAAACGCAAGCACTCCAATGCTGAACAATCCGGCATATGTGGAAACTCTTAGATTCATTCTTATCTCCTGAAAGGTAGGGATGGATGGGGCTGCACAAGTTGAGAAGCATCGTCGCAACAAAATGCCAGTAAAGTTGATGAGGAAAAACGGCGCAGCGATTACACTGCGCCTCATAGTTGCATTGCCACAGTCCAACATGCTAGTAAGTCAGCTTCAAACCAAGTTGAATCGCCCTGCTTCCACCGGAACCAATTACCGGGTTCGATGCAGCTACATCCGGCGTCGCGCACGAGCAACCGAAACTGCTCGGGCCTGATGGATCATTGTGTGCCCATCCATTTTGCCCACCGTAGGGATTGGCGAAATTGGGGTGGTTGAGAATGTTGAAAAACTCAGAACGGAATTGCGCCGTGTAGCGATCTCGGAACTTCCATACCTTGTCCACTGAAAAATCAAGGTTAATGTAGCCATTATCGCGGAAGATGTTACGGCCCATGGTACCGAAGGTTGCCGGAGCTGGCGGCGTCATAACCGAGCTATTGACTTTGTAACAGCCAGCAAAGTTAAGCGACTCAATATTGCCATTAGCTACACAGAGAGGATCACTAGAAGCAGGACTATCTCCTTGAACCGGATCGAAAGGAGCGATAGCACCATTGCCGGGGAGATAGTTGACGGGATTCGTATTGCCGGATTTAAAGTCACCGGGTTTACCGGTGAAGTTCCACCGATCGGTGGCTTCACCCGTAAAACTCAAATCATTTCCTGTATCCATCGGGCCCCAAGGCTGTGCGCCATAAAGGCTGAAAATTGCAACCGTTTCCCAGCCTTTGAGGGTTTGTGCGAAGTCCTTCCTGGGTGAAGGAATCTGGTAGGTGGCAGAGACTGTGAGGCGGTGGCGAATGTCAAAGTCGCTGCTGGCATACTCTCTGGATGCGTTGTAGCTATCCTGCGGAATGCCCAGGCCGGCAGCAAAGTCCCAGTTGGCGCCCACATCGTCCAGTGCATGCGAGTAAGTGTAACCAACCACGGTCATGAGATTGTGAAAGTTCTTGGCCGTAAAGGTAACCTGCATACCGTTGTAGTTTGATTTGTAAATGTTCCCCATTTGGTAGATGTAACTAAGGTAGGGGAAGGCTGCGTTGAAGGGGCGACCTGTTTGTTCATCGCCATAAGCATAAGGAACGACCTCATTGGCCGGGATGTTCTGGTTGATGTCATGAATGCCAACCAGTTGTGATCCATGCCCGCCCACGTATGCAACTTCGAGCATCAAATCCTGAGTGAAGGAGTGTTGCACGTTCAATGTCCAACTGTAGTACTTCGGTGTGCGCAGGTTCTTGTTGACACCCAAAATACTGCACGGGTTGGCACCGCAGTCGATGGTTCCAGTTGGAAACACCGTAGAGGGTGCAACAGCATTCCAATTGAGACTCGTGCCCAAAAAATTCACCGTACCCGTATCAATCGTGCCGGTACCCTGCGTGCCGCCAGGACCTACACCAAGAGCGCCGGTGGGAATGCTACCCAGACCAAGCGAGTTGTTAAAGGCGAGGAAGGATTCCCAGTTGAGTGTTTCGTAAATGATTCCGCCACCGGCGCGGATGACGGTACGTCCGTTGCCAAATGGATCCCATGAGAATCCAACGCGAGGAGCAAAATTGGTGTGGTCACCGTTGTAAGGAGAACTGATTCCCTGTCCAACCTGCTGCAGTCCGGCGGTGGGATCAAAGTTACCCAGCAGATTATGCTGCTCCTTGATGATGGTACTCAATTCATAACGGAGACCGAGGTTGAAAGTGAGATTCTTGCGGATCCGCCAGTCATCCTGCGCAAAAGCTGCAAATCCATAATTGGAGATGTTGCGTGTCGGGTCTCCGACGAGCTGACTGCCCGATGAAGGATAGCCGGAGAAGTAGTCCAACAGAGGATTGGGCGTCAATCCAGCAGAGGAAAGCGCGGGGTTGTCGACGAAACCAAATTTGATGCGGCCACGGCCTCCGCCATAAGCTCCGCCGCTGAAGCTGTCACGGTGAATCTCGCCACCGAATTTGAAGGCGTGATTACCGTGAATGTAAGAGACATGGTCAATGAACTGGTATCGATCATCCGGCCCCTGAACCTTTGGCCAGTTGAATCCGCCAAGGCCTTCGCCCGCGCCAGCGTTATCCCATCCAGCGATATTGATTCTTGGCAGTCCGCCATAGAGTGGGTTGGTGATGCCGGTATTCAGGCCATAAGTAGACGCCAGGACACCGTGATCGTTGGTGAATGTGGGCTGATAAAGAGTATTGAATCCAATCCTTGCCTCATTGACCCAGCTGGATGATGGTATCCAAGTCCAGTTCAAACCCACGACCTGAGCACGGGTGTGAATCTGGGTGAGCCATTTCGTTTGCAACTCGTTGGCATCAGAGACGGTGCCATTGTTATTGCCGAAAAAGTACATCCCATTGAAGGTGTGCCGGTCGCCAATGTGGTAATCGACTTTGCCAACGGCATTGTCACTGTTAACTGTGTTGGGCAAGCCATAGTAGATGCTTGTTGCACCTAATACACTGGTTCCCAGGTTGGTGGGAAAGCCACTTCCATTGCATGTGACTGGCGGTCCAAGTACGCAGCCGGCAATTTGCAGACTGGGAGAGCTGACGGGGATCCCTGCAGTTACCAATGCTGTAATTGCGTCCGGCAAACTATTCGAAATGCCGTTTGCGCCTCCGCCAAGCGAAACCGTCGCAGGTGTTCCCAATGCACTGATACTCGTCACCGTGTAGCGCTGACCTTCGTAGCCGCCAAAGAAGAAGAGCCGATCTTTTTTGATTGGGCCGCCTATCGTCGTGCCGTATTGCTTCAGGGTGCGTGGATTCTTCTCACCCCCGGAAATCGGGTTGAAGTAATTGCGCGCGTCCAGTGGGGTATCAGGGAAAAAGCCAAGGCCTGGGCCGTGAAATGTATTGGTGCCCGACTTGAGAGCCACGTTGACAATCGCGCCTGGCTTCCAGCCATACTCTGCAGGTGGATTTTCAATCAAATTAAATTCCTGAATGGCGTCGACGGGAAGAATGGTGGCGGAGTCACCGGCAATTCCAGCTCCGTTGATAATGCTTTGCCCGGAGAATGGCTCACTGTTGAATAAACCATCGACGATATAGCCATTGTCCTCAGCGCGTGCGCCGTTGGTGCTGGTGGTTGAAAAACCTCCTCCGGGATAGCGCATGACTCCAGGGCGCAGTTGAAGCAGATTTTCGTAATTTCGCCCGTTCAGAGGCAACTCCATGATCTGTTCTGTTTCCAGCGTGCCACCGAGACTGGATGAGGTGACATCCAAAAGTGGTGGAGCAGATGTTACGATGATGGTCTCTGATACCTGACCAGGCTGCAAGGCAAAATCGACTCTTACATCTTTTGCAACTTCTACGCGAACATTCGGCTGCTCACTGTTTTTAAAGCCGGGGATAGCCACACTGACCTTGTAGTAGCCAGGTGTCAACTCTGGTGCTGAATACTCGCCACCTGAACTCGTCTTGAGAGTACGCGTCGTGCCACGCTGCAAATCGGTGATTAGAACTGTAGCGTTTGGCAGTAAAGCACCCGCTTGGTCCGTTACTCTGCCCAGAATGCGGCCAGTATCACTTTGGCTGAGCACATAGACGGGACAAAGAAGCACTCCAAGCAGAGACACAATTTGCAGCAATAGAGAAAACCTGCGCATTACGAAACCTCCAAGGTCAAGTACACCGACCTGGTATGACAGCTTATCCACTAAACCTCCAAGATTGTCAATAATTATTTTATTGACCACTTTTTAAGAGGTCGTGGTATAGTGGCATACCAGAAGCTAGTCATCACATTTTCCATCCCGTCTACCCGGAGATTGCTCATGCCAATTACCACCACTAACCCCTTTACCGGTGAGACGCTGAAGACCTTTGAAGCTCTGACTCCAGATCAGATTGAAAGCAAACTTGCGCTGTCCGCATCAACTTTTGTCCGTTATCGGCAGACTGCATTCAAGCAGCGTGCCAACTGGCTGATAAAGGCTGCAGAGATCCTCGACCGGGATAAAGATCCTCTTGCCCGACTGGTAACACTCGAAATGGGAAAGCCCATCGGCGCATCCGTTGCTGAAATTGAAAAGTGCGCGTTGGTATGCCGTTACTATGCCGAGCACGCTGAAAAATTTCTTGCTGACGAACCACTGCACACGAACGCTTCGAAGAGTTTTGTCCGCTATTTACCCCTGGGGACGATATTCGCAATCATGCCCTGGAATTATCCTTTCTGGCAGGTGATTCGTTTTCTGGCCCCTGCGTTGATGGCAGGAAATGTTGGCTTGCTAAAACATGCTTCAAACGTTCCGCAGTGTGCTGTAGAAATTGAAAGAATCTTCGTTGAAGCGGGTTTCCCGGAAGGCGCATTTCAAACACTTTTGATTGGCTCCGACAAGGTGGATGGCATCCTCGGCGATCCGCGTGTTGTCGCAGCGACTATCACGGGCAGCGAAGATGCGGGCATCCAAGTCGCGATTGGAGCGGCAAAACGCGTAAAAAAGGTGGTTTTGGAATTGGGCGGCAGCGATCCGTTCATCGTGATGCCGAGCGCAAATATCGATAAAGCTGTTGAATCGGGTGTCAAGGCCCGCGTGCTGAATAACGGCCAATCCTGCATAGCCGCTAAGCGCTTTATTGTTCACGACAAGATCGCCGACGAGTTTGAAAAGAAATTTGTGGCTGCAATGAACGCACTAACTTTGGGCGATCCATTTGACGAAAAGACGGACGTGGGCCCTCTGGCAACTGCGAGTGCAGTGCG
>DAHXOQ010000203.1 GCA_027364815.1 Acidobacteriaceae bacterium
GCCCTTGAGATCGGTGATGCGAAGGGGTTTGGAGTCGGGCTCAATGGACGAGAGGAAGAGATTTTGCTGGGGATTTTTATTGCATGCGGCAAGGAAGGCGATGCGCGTTGAATCGGGCGACCAGATGACGCTGCCCGCGCTGCAATCGTTGCCGGCTGAAATGAGGTGGCCCTTGTCTTCTTTTGTGAGGCCGAGATCGCCGTCGCTGTTACGCGCGATGACGCGGATTTTCCCCTGGCCTTCACTCCACTCGACGTAATGGCCATCAGGCGAGACGGAGACTGAGCCGATGTAATGCGCTCCGTGTGCGCCTTTCATCGCATCTTCAATGTTTGTGCGCACGTCCGATGTGGCGGAGTCTTGTTGCGCTGTAGATGCGAGCGAAGCGGTGAGGACGAGAGCGAAAAATACGGCGCATAGTGTGGCGCGCTTGAGTGAGGACCTGAACATGATTGGCGCTCCTGAGGAGGAAATCGAAGTGCAATTGAATTTGGGTAAATTGTGGATAGTTTCATTTATAGTTTACCCATGCCGGATGAGAAAGAACCAAAATTGGACGCTGCTGACGAAGCCGGTGTTGAGATGCGCAAGGTCGACGCCGAGATCGTTGCGGAACCTGCGCTCGAAGAGAGCGAAAGAGAAGAAGCTGTGCACGCTGAAGTGGAAGAGGCTGTTGAACGCGAGAACAGCAAACCGGGAAAGCACAAGAAGAGCCGGAAGGTGCAGCGCTTCAATCCGCGCGAAACGAAGCGGGAAGAGCAACTGGCGGGCTTGCCCTTAGCCACATTCAAGCAGCGATTAATAGCGTTCGCGATTGACTTTTTGATTGTCTGCATCATTGGCTCAGTGGTGGCGTCCTTTGTCCCATTCCTGGTCGTCAATATCTTCCACGTGCAGCCCGCCCCCGTTGAAACAACAAATGGCGCAACCCGTGTTCATGTTGGCTCAACAAGTTTTGATGTCAAGTTGCCTGGAGACCCAGCGACGGAGAAACTGGTTGAGATTGTTCAGATCATCACCATCCTGTTTTACTTTGGGCCAACGGTTTGGCTGACGAATGGATTGACGCTGGGCAAGCGCATCATGAAGATACGCGTGGTCTCGCTGACGCATGAGCGGATCACGCTGTGGCAATCGTGCGAACGGGCACTGGGTTATGGCGCATCAGGGCTGGAAGCGGGTTTTGGATTTTTTCAATTTTTTATATACAAGAACCGGACGTGCGTCCATGACCGCATAGCGGAGACGATTGTGGTGATGGATGCGCGAATAAAAAAACAAGAGACGCGCAAATAAATCATTGCGTGGTTATTTATATTGAACGTATGTCAACCTTCCCCGATAAAGCTGCCATCAAGATGACAATCCGCGAACGCATACGAGGTGAGCGGCGGTACAACCCGCATGGGACGCGCCGCATGGAGGCACTGGCCGGGGTGAAGCTGGCAAGCTTTAAACATCGCTTTTGGGCCTTTCTGATTGATTCGGCGCTGATCGCGATCCTGATGGCACCATTTGGAGTCGCGTTGAATTTCGGCATGAGCAAGATTATCGATTCCTTCGAGGAACACAAGCAATCGAAGAGTATCCACATCGAGACCAGCCGCACTGATCCGAACGATCCCACGAAGAAGATCGAAGAGAAGCGTGATATCCCAATCGATGATAGGAAGGAAGAGAAAGAGACGGCGGATTTTTTGGATCTTGCATTTGGATTGGTTTATTACGGCTTTTTTCTGCGTACATATAATGGCCGCACACCGGGGAAAAAGTGGATGGGGGTTCGCGTGGTCTCATTGACGGGCGAGCGGATCTCGCTTTGGCAGGCATGCGAACGGACGCTTGGGTATGGCGCATCCGCGCTTGAAGGGGGATTTGGATTTGTGCAGTTTTTTATCAATCCGAACCGCTGCTGCGTGCATGACCGCATAGCGGAGACGATTGTGATTGAAGATCCGCCGCGCGAAAAGAAAGCAGCACAGAATGAGGCGGAAATTGTGAAGGAAGCGGCGCGCATAGAGGCGGAGGAGGCCCGGGCCATTGATGAAGAAGTACTCAACCAAGCAGAGCATAATACTACCGTGTCGTAGACAATCACAGGGAGAAGCCGCCGCAGAAGAATCGTGGATAAGTGTAGAGATATGTAAGCATTACGAGTTTCGTGATAAATCTCAATCAGATAGGCTGAATTGGCAATTCGCATCTCCATTTTTTCTGAAATTACTCCTGCCGGAAGTTGCAGACAGGTCTATAATTGAGCCGATTTAGAAATTAGATATGCCGAATGCTCAAGCAATTCGCGCACCTGTCAAACGTAAAGAGCGTCATTACTGTCACCACAACAAAGAGCGCTCGGAGTCACTGGTCGGCAAGCCCCTGGCCACGTTCACGCAGCGATTGCTGGCCTTCTGCATCGATCTACTCATTGTTGAAGTTGCAACAGCCAACGCAACCGAACACATCCACAACATCACGGCAGACCATCTGAACATTAATGTGTTTCATGATTTTGTACGGGGATTTTGGCTGCTTGCCTATTTTGGTCTAGCCGTATGGATGAGCAATGGATTAACAATTGGCAAGCGGCTGATGCAAATCCGCATACTTTCGCTGCGAGATGAAAACATCACATTATGGCAAGCAATAGAGCGCGCGCTGGGTTATGGTGCATCGGCGATTGAAGCGGGGTTTGGATTTTTCCAGTATTTCCTGCATCCCAACCGCGCATGCGTCCACGACAGGATTGCAGAGACAATCGTGGTGAAGGAGCCATGGCAGAAGAAGAAAGAGAAAGAAGCGGTGAAAAAAGAATCAATTGAAGCAGACAAGGTTGAATTAGAACCGGTCATGCAAAACGAGGAGATTACTGGTATACCCGTTTCATAAAAAGGCCCCGCCGATTGAAAGCAGCGAGGCCGTAGATTCAAGAACGAATTTCACACAAAACACATTTTATTTCTGCACTGGCGCGTCCGCAGCCTGGGGGACGACGTAGACCTGAGTGGGTGAGTTGACTTGCGTGCCGGGTGCGCTGAGCTTGAGGTGAAAGGGTTGGATCTCGGGTTTGTTTTTGAGCGGTGAGCTGAAGCGCAACTCGTACTGATTGCGGAAGCGACGGGTAAGCTCGTCGAAGAACGGCTCAAGGGAGACGGGATTACCGTAGCCGTTCCAGAAGTTCTTGCCGCCGGTGGCTTCAGCGATGGTGGAGAGCTGGTCCTGTCCGATATTGTTGCCCATCATGGTTGAGTCTCTGAAGCCCTGGTTGGCCCAGTAGAGCGTATCAACGACGACGCGACCACGTGATGCGTCATCCATGGCGGTCTGAATGTATGGGTTATCGGTACCGAGGCCGCCATGGTAGGGATCGTTGCCATCAGTGATCATGACGACTTCCCGACGCGCATTGGGGTCTTTCGAAGGCCAGCCTTTGATGAGCTCGGAGAGGCAGAAGTAAGGACTACCGTTGGTGCCAACGCTTCCGCTGGGAAGATGGATTTCCTTCTTCAACATGGCCGGATCAGAGGTGAAGGGGCCGCTGAGCTGAGTGCCGCCGTATTCCATATATCCGATGGTGGCGCTGGTGTTGGGGGGAAGGTGATCAAAGAAATTTGCAATGACATCCAACTGACCGCCGAGACTGGTGCGCGAGGAACTGTCCATGAGGATAACAAGTTCGATGCGATCCTCCGGCTTGTTCAATTGCTTCCAAACGGAGATCTTGGCGTTTTTTCCGTTGACTTTGACAGAGAGGTCCTGATTGATAACGCTTGCGGGAATTTGGCCGTCGGTTTTGGGGAGGACGGTGATAATGGCCTCGCCGGTGCCCATCTGCGATTCATGTTGCGCGATGAGCTGGGTGGCGAAGCAACCAAATACAACTACAAAAAATGTAATGAATTGTCCGAAAACTTTCTTGTTCATTGCTTTTCTCTTTCCTGCGCCAACATGTGCTGGGGATTGGCGCAACAACATATGCCTAATTATTGGACGGTGAAATCAGAAAAGAGTTCCCTCTAAATATTGAGGTCAGAGGTGAGGGATTTTGGATCAGATGAAAAATATGAGCAAAACAAGACAGTCAGCCTATAAAAGGAACCCCGGGTCTCAGAAAGCGAGACCCAGGGCGCCCTAAGCATTAGGTGCTACTTGGAGGTTTCCTCTTCGGCAACTTCGGCGACTACCTCAACCTTTGGCTTGGGACGGTCAACGACGCGAGTGCCGAGGTCAGAGGCGATGCGCTCTGTGGTGATGGCCTCGATGATGTCGCCTTCCTTGAGGTCAGTGAAGTTGGCCATGCCGATACCGCACTCCATGCCGTTGGAGACTTCGCGAACATCGTCCTTGACGCGCTTGAGGGAGCCGATTTTTCCCTTGTGGATTTGCTCGTCGCCACGCATGACCTTGACTTCGGAATCGCGACGAATGACCCCATCGAGGACACGGCAGCCGGCGATGGTGCCAACCTTGGGAATCTTGAAGACCTGGAGAATCTCGGCGCGTCCGAGGTAGTTTTCCTTGTAGGTCGGATCGAGAAGTCCGAGCATGGCCTTCTGAATTTCGTCCTGCAACTCGTAGATGATGGAGTGCTGACGAATTTCGACGTTCTCCTGATGCGCGAGCTCTGCAGCTTTGCGTTCGGGGCGGACGTTGAAGCCAATGACGATGGCGTTGGAAGCGGAAGCGAGCAGAATATCGCTTTCAGTAATGGCGCCGACGCCGGTGGGAATGACCTTGATGCGCACCTTCTCGGTGGACATGCGAACGAGCGAATCGGCCAGCACTTCGACCGAGCCGGTGACGTCGCCCTTGAGAATGATGGGCAGATCCTTGATGCCGGCAGTGCGAATCTGCTCGGCGAGACCTTCAAGCGAGACGCGGGAGCTCTTGGCGAGTTGTGCTTCGCGCTCCTTCATTTTGCGGTACTGCGCGATTCCCTTTGCCTTGTCGCGATCCGCAACGACGAGGAACGTGTCGCCGGAATCGGGCATGGCTTCGAGTCCGAGGACTTCGACCGGAGTCGAGGGTCCGGCGGTTTCGAGCGGGCGTCCGCGATCATCGAACATGGCGCGAACCTTGCCGAAGGTGTTGCCGACGATGTAGCTGTCGTTGATGCTGAGTGTGCCATCTTGAACGAGAACGGGGGCGACTGTGCCGCGCCCGCGATCGAGCTTGGCTTCGAGGACGGTGCCGAGTGCCTTGCGTCCCGGGGTCGCCTTGGGAGCGCGAATATCGGAGACGAGGCAGATCATTTCGAGCAGCAGGTCGAGGTTCTTGCGCTTCTTCGCCGAGACTTCAACGAAGACAGTTCCCTCTTCACCGACGGCCCACTCTTCAGGAATCAGGCCGCGATCGGCGAGTTGCTTCTTGACGCGATCCGGATTGGCTTCGGGCTTATCGACCTTGTTGACGGCGACGATGATGGGAACGCCGGCGGCCTTGGCATGATCGATGGCCTCAATGGTATGGGGCATGACGCCGTCGTCAGCAGCGCCGCCGAT
>DAHXOQ010000204.1 GCA_027364815.1 Acidobacteriaceae bacterium
AGAAAAGATGGTGCAGGAAGCGCTCGCACTGGTTTCACCGGATTTGCGCGAAGCGGTTATCCTGCGCGATCTGCAGGATATGGACTACCGCGAGATCGCCGAAATCCTCAACATTCCTGAGGGAACCGTAAAATCCCGCATCAGCCGCGGTCGCGCGGAACTGGCACGGCTTTTAGAACGTAATAGAAGGCAGGTGATGTAAATGGCAAACCGCAAAGACAACCCGAATAGGACGGCTTGCACAGAGTGGGAGATGCAGTTGGCTGAAGCGCTCGACGGCGTACTTGCCCCCGAGCAGCAACTGAGCTTTCACGCCCACAAGACCACCTGCGCGGCATGCGCCGAACTCTACGAACAGGCGCGTCGCGGTCAGGAGTGGCTTGGGTTTCTGTCAGAGGAGCCCGAAGTTCCCGAAGGGCTCCTCGAACGGATCCTGATTTCTACCGGGCCCACTGCCGCGCAATTCAACACATTGACGCCCGCACATGCCGGCGGAGTCATACAGATGCCGCCGGTCTGGCAACGGCCGAATTTCATGGCCCGGGCAACACGCTTTGCCAGCCAGCACTTTGATACGCGCATCATGTTGACTGCGGCAATGGCCTTCTTCTCCATCGCGCTGACGCTGAATTTGTCTGGCTTCCGCCTGGATCGCATTCACATGGGATGGATTACGCCCAACTATGTGCGCTCCATTATGGAGCGTCGCGTAACCGAAGCTTCATCGCCAATCGTTCGTTATTACGATCATGTGCGCGACAGCTACGAGGTTGATTCAAAGGTGCGCGAGATCAAGAAGACCACTGAGGGATTGACTGCACCTTTAAAGGATGCGGTCAAGAATCAAACTACGCCGGGAGATAACTCAACGACTCCTGAGAACGATCAGAAGAAGCAACCCGGTCACGATGGCGCTCAGATTCAGATGCCCGGCAAACAGGAACCCAGTGCCTCGGTTGAACAGATTAATCTGCCCACCGGCAAGCAACAGCAAAGAAATCAAATGATCGAGAGCGGCACACATCTGCTTGCTTTCGCACTTTAACTGCCCGCATAGAGAGGCAGCAGCAGGAAAGACCAGGGGAAAGGAAAAATATCATGGACTGCATTAATCACGCGGGTGTACCCGCAACAACATACTGCCAGAACTGTGGCAAGCCGTTTTGCAACGAGTGTGTGACGGCCGGTGGAGTTCGCACCGTGGCGGGTGGACAAATTCTCTGTGAGAGCTGCATAGCTGCTTGGCAGAATCTGCACGCGCCTTTTGCCGCGCCGCCACTTAGTGGCTCACCCAACCCGGCAGCAGCCGCGATTCTCGGCTTCATCCCCGGCGTCGGCGCCATGTACAACGCGCAATACGTCAAGGCGCTGATTCACGTCGCAGTCTTCGTCGGCATCATCGCGATGACAAACCATTTTGATTACTTTGGCTTCTTCATCCCGGCCTGGATTCTCTACCAGGTCTTTGATGCCTATCACACGGCCAAGGCACGTCGCGATGGTCAGCCACTGCCTGATCCGCTAGGACTCAATGAGTTGAAATTTGGCGTGCACGCGCATGTGAATCCGCCGACTGCCGCACCTTACGCGACTGAAGCGCAGACTGGCGCACCCTATGAGCCATATGCGGGGATACCGCCGATGCCGCCCACTCCGCCGATTCCGCCGGTAACTGGCTGGAGACGTCCGGAGCCCATTGGCGCCATCATTCTCATCGCGCTCGGCGTCATCTTCCTGCTGGGGCAGTTGGACTTCTTCAATATGTGGATCGGCCGCTTCTTCTGGCCGATCCTGCTCATCGCCCTCGGCGTTTACCTCATTGTGCGCAGGATCCTCTGCGATAAAGGAGCTTCAAAATGAATCGTTACCTGATGATTCGCCGCTTGCGCTGGCCTCTCTTTTTGCTGCTCGTCGGTGTGCTGGCTTTGTTGCACCAGGCTGACATTCTGCGCTGGCACCATAGCTGGCCCATCTTCCTCATCTACTTTGGCGCATTCATGCTCACCGAGCGCGCTGCCCTCACCCTTGACCAGCAACAAAGCGCAAATGAATTCAACGCCTCGTCTGCTGATTACTCAACTACTGCGACTGAACATGTTGAGACCACAGGCGCAGAAGATCACATTTCAACCCATGAAAATAAGGGAGTTCAGCTATGAGTACCGTTCCTCCCAGCACGCCGCCTCCGTACAATCCTCCTCCGCCGCCTCCGCCGCCGTATGATCCGAAGGTTCAGTATCGCGCCTATCGCGAGCAGCAAAAAGCCGCATGGCGCGCGCAAAAAGATGCATGGCGCGCCCAGTCTTACGCATGGAAGGCAAGCTACGCCAGCGTCCCGCGCGTTCCTTCAATGGTTGGCCCCGTCCTGTTAGTCGGCATCGGCATCATCGCCCTGTTGCTCACCTCGGGCTATATGAATGCCGGTCAGTTCTGGACCTGGTATGCGCGTTGGTGGCCACTCGTTCTCATTGGAGCAGGTCTCGCACTGCTCGGCGAATGGGCCATCGACATGCGCAACAAGAGCACGGTTCGTCGCAGGGGTGGCTTCATCTTCTTGATCATCCTGTTGGCGATTGCCGGAATGGGAGCTTCGGGTTGGGTGCACGTCATCGGCCCGTGGTCTGAGAATTGGAATGACGACGACTTCTCAAACTTCTTCAACGGCCACAACATCATCGAGCATCGCGATCACCAGTTGGTAGCCAACAATGTGCTGCCCGCCAATGCCACCATTGAAATTCAAGTTCCGCGTGGCGACGTCAGCGTGAGCACGAGCGAGGGAAACAACTTCACCGTCAATGCCGAGACCGTCGTCTACGGCGGCACCGACGAAGAAGCCAAGCCGCACTTCAAGGAGTTGCTGCCCAACGTCACCATCACAGGCAGCTCGGTTTTGGTGCGCGCTGATGACAACAAGCGTGGACGCGTTGACCTCACCATCACCGTTCCCAAGAACGCCAAGCTCACCATCAACGCAGGTCGCGGAGACGTGACTGTCGCTGATACCACGGGCGGCCTCAATGCCACGCTGCAACACGGCGATCTTCATGTGAACTCACTCACCGGGGCGCTTGATATTCACGCGGCGCCGAAGGGCGAATTCAGCGCGCACGACATCACAGGTGACGTGAGCACCAACGGTGAGTGCAACGATTTCACAATTACCGAGGTCAAGGGCAAGGTCTCTCTGAATTGCGCCTCTGTAAGCCAGGTGCACTTTGAGAACATCTCCGGTGCGGTGCATATTGACTCACGCAACAATCAGGCCAGCGCTGATTCGCTTCCCGGCGATCTCACGCTCAACGACGATGAACTGCGCATCACCGAAGCGCGCGGCTCGGTCAATGTCAAGACTCACTCGCGCAATGTGGAGCTCAACGAGATCTACGGCAACACCACGGTTGAGAATCGCGATGGCGAGATCAGTGTTGAGCTGGCCGGCAACTACAACCTGGACGCCCGCAACGAAAAAGGCGGCGTTGAGGTGACACTGCCTCCGAATGTTTCGGCAAATGTGGATGGCAGCGCACACAATGGCGACATTTCGAGCGACTTTCAACTCAAGCAATCGGGCGAAGAGAGCAAGACGATCCAGGGAACCATTGGCAGCGGCACAGCGAAGATTGTTCTGGTCGCGCGCAATGGCGACCTGCACATCAAGCGCGGAAGCGAACCACCGCCGCCTCCACCGGCAGTTCCAGGCACAACAGGAGCAGTGAAGGCGCCCAAGGTTCCAGCAACACCGAAAACACCAGCTACCAAAGCTGATGGCTCAGCGCCGCACCTGACTGGCGCAACACCAAAGCCAGTCACGCAATAATCCAGTTAATATTTGATTTGCTCCAAACTCATTTTAGGGGACGCTAATAACGTCCCCTCATTTTTATTGCGAAATCATCTAATCGGCACAATAGCAATTCCAGCATTATCGTCAATCATGTCTGCCACCGAATAACCAGTCTTCGCATTAAAGCAAACAATTCCTCCGTCGTCCTCGGGCGGGAGTACATAATCTCCATGCTGCTCGCCTGTTTGTGCATTGACCAAGATCATACGCCAGGTTATATCCGGAAATGGCCCATTAGATGGATGTTCAACGTCAAATTCAATCGAAATCAACCCCTTTGAAACGTCAATACGCAATGCTAACGAGTTTGGCACAGGCTTCTGGTACTCAATCACTCTTTCCTTATCACCCGATTGGTTCAAAATAAGCACCTGCTTGGGATGCAGAATGTAGAATCGCCCATCCTCCGCTACAGTCACATCCCCTTCAATCGGATGTTTAGCAGACTCTACGTGGTTATACTCAAGTTCTTCATCACTCAGATCGCAAAAGAAAGTTCCCGCAATATTTAACACTGCAGCAAATCCCGGCCTTGGTTTCTCATTAGGCGCATCCTTCAGACTCTTGTAACCCTCAACATAAAGAAATTCGCTATCTGCAATGGCCATACGATTTACATTAACGCCAGCCGGAATGGAAAGTAGTGTAATGTTGTCAACGCTCCCATCATTCTTGAAACGGATCAATTTGTAATTTTTGAAATCCTGATGCAGCACATAGAACGTTCCACTCGGTGTCACAGCACCAATCACGTTTCCACGTGTGCCTACCTCCTGAGGTACTTCGTAGAGTGCATGTTTTCTTCCATCGGCACTGATTCCTAGGAACATGCCTCTTTTATCAAGCGGAGCGCCTAAGTTATAGAAAGTATTTCCGGATGAGTCGCAAACTGGATTACCGCTAAAACCAAAATGTGGAATCTCGAATTTCACCCTTTCAGTAACAGAAAGCACATGTGGTGGTTCAGGAAGAATCGAGGGCAAATTCGAAGCACTTTGCGAAAATATTGCTGTACTCAGAAGAGCTGGTAGAATGAAGATGATAATCTTCATTGAGAACCTCCTGATAGTCTAATGTGCTTTGAAGCTAGCTCTGATATAAGCCATGCTTGAAATCTGGCGACGGCATTCATGCAATGCTTATCATTGCTCGTATCTAGATGTGATTGGTTAAACTTCAGCCATTGTTGGATTGAATCATTTTGTGCGCTATATAATTGATAGGCCATCTCGGTGTTTTTGGGCTTAACTTGTGAACTGGGTGGGCACACAGCCATATCTTCTGCAAACGCAACTTGACAAGTCTGTGAGCCAGAAATTCCGCATGTATAGTAGCTCATAAACACACATACAGTACTGGTGTCAGCACCTTGGCATTGACCTGCAGGTACAGTTTTGTTAGAGCAAGTGCATTTAGTTGGTACCGAGTTAGCCGTAGAATTAGAAAAACATCCATTTTGCCCCAATGCAAAACTCGTACTAATAAAAAGTGTTGCCAGGATCAAAAATATCCACTTAGAAGTCTTCATAGTGTCCTCCGTAGTGTTTGATCTAAAAATTATGGAAAAATAATAAAAATCATCCTTTTGTTTGTCAAGTGCGATTTTGTAATCTTGTTGCATAACTC
>DAHXOQ010000205.1 GCA_027364815.1 Acidobacteriaceae bacterium
CGCAAAGCGGTCATCCGCCAGAATCGCCGTCTTTCCCAGATTCAACAGCGCATGGACGGGAACGAGCTGAGACTCTTGCTGGGCTGCAATCGCTCGCGCTCTTCCATCGGCAAGCCCGGCAATGAGCCCCGGAGCCAGCGCCTTGTGGCTGTTTCCCACTACCGCGCGCACCCCGGGAATCGCTGCCAACTCTTCCGGCGCACGTTGTGCATAGCACCCCGTCACCACAATACTCGCGGCTGGATTCCTGCGATGCGTCCTGCGAATAAAGGCCTTTGCCGCGCGATCCGCCTCAGCCGTAACGCTGCAAGTGTTCACCACGACGACCTGCGCATCCACCGGCGAATTTTCCACGAGGCCTTCCGCGCGCAGACGATCGCCGACCGCCTCGCCATCCGCGCGAGCCGCTCTGCAACCAAAATTTTCAATGTGGAAGCCGGCCATCTTTAACCCGCCCACTGCGATTTTTTGAAATGCGGGCTCTTCAACAACTCCGCTTCAGCGCGTTTCAAATCCTCTTCCGTATCCACGCCAATCGTGTCCGTTGGAGCCTGCGCCACAACAATGCTGATTCCATTCTCGAGCAAGCGCAGTTGCTCAAGCTTCTCAATCAACTCCAGCGGCGATGGTGCCAGTTTTGCAAATTTTTCGAGCGCAGCCTTCCGGTATGCATAAATTCCCAAATGCTTCTGATAGCCAATATTTCCAGCCTGATCGCGGTCATACGGAATTGTCGCTCTCGAAAATAAAAGCGCACGGCCATCGAGTCCACAAACAACCTTCACTGCATTTGGATTCGTAATCTCTTCTGCACTGCAAGGCGTGGCTAGCGTTGTCACCTCAACCGCCTCATCAGCAAAAGGCGCCAACAGTGCCTGGAAGTGCTCCGGAGTCAGCAGCGGTTCATCGCCCTGAATATTGACGTAAATCTCCGCATCAAACCTCTGCGCAATCTCGAAGACGCGATCCGAACCGCTTGCGCAACTCGCCGAAGTCATCTCCGCAGGAATCCCGCGCTCGCGGCAAACCGCCAGCACCTCATCGGAATCTGTCGCCACAATCACCTGCTCCATCAATCCAGATTCAGAAGCCGCGCGCCAGACCCACTCGACAAGCGGGCGACCGGCCAACTCGCGCAGAACCTTGCGCGGCAACCGAGTCGAGCCAAGCCTTGCCGGCACAACCCCGAGAATGTGTTGAGATTGCATAGAGAAAGTGTAATTGCATACCACTCTCTCTGGCTTCAACTCTCATTAAACCGCCAAAGCCGCAATCTCTTCCTCAGCCTTGGCCACTCCCGCCAACGAGGCATCACCACCACGCGATTGGTTCTCGGCATGAATGAAGGTAATCTCCTGAATCCCCAAGAAACCAAAAATTGTCTTCAAATAAGGCTCCTGCTGGTCGAAGGCGCTTGCAGGTGTGTCATGCGGATAGCTGCCGCCGCGTGCCGTAAAGACGTAAGCTTTTTTCCCAGCCGGCAACAGCGGCGCCACGCCATTCGCTGTATAAGTGAAGGTTCGTCCCGCGCGCACAATCAAGTCAATCCACGCCTTCAGCGATGCCGGAATTCCCAAATTCCACATGGGCACGCCAAACACCAGCACATCGGCTGCAATCAGCTCATCCACAAGCTTGTCCGAGAGGGCAAGTTGCTGCTTCTGCTCTGTGGAACGCGCTTCAGCAGGCGTAAAAAATGCGCCAAGCGTTGACTCGTCAATGAAAGGAAGTTTTTCCAATGTGGTGTTGTGGTGGATCACTCTTCCATCCGGATGTTGTTCCATCCACTTCTCAACAAATTCCGCTGAGAGCTTTGTAGAGACAGACGCTGACCGAGGGCTGGAATCAATGTGCAGTAAGGTAGGCATGAAATTTCTCCTGAAAGCAGATTAGTCGTTTGAACGACTAATCTACATTTCTTTGGATGGCGTTGAGAAGAAGAAGGTTCAAATAAATATTATTTGAGCAGAGAATTCTTGGCTGTGATGGGTAAACCTCTTACTATCACGCGTCTGCGGTTTGACCTTCCGTCACAGCAGTTTGACCTGACCGTCAAAGCTCCTTAGAATCAATAGAGTGCTCGTTTGAGCGCGGCAGTGGAATACTGCGCGTTCACCCGCACTCCCTCCACACGGCGGAGTAGCTCAGATGGTTAGAGCGACGGATTCATAACCCGTAGGTCGGCGGTTCGATCCCGCCCTCCGCCACCAGCCTTCGCGCAAAGTGCGCGCTACGGCTCGGCAAGCCCTTATTTTGAGCAAAGTGCGCGCTACGGCTCGGCAAGCCCTTATTTTGCGCAAAGGCTGACCGAACGGCTGGGCTCAAATATCCCTCTGCGCAGCTTCTTTTAGACATGGGCGACGGGACAAAATGCGAAGTTCGCGACAGTGATATGTGGGCTTTGCGCTGATGCGATCAGCGCAAGGCCCATTTGTTTACCATTATCGGTCAAATCCTCACTGACAGGTACAGCCGGTGATCACATCGGTATCCATCGTGACCGCGCCATTGCGGGCAAGCGCTCTTCCCTCAAGATTCACACCTGTGGTGATGGTGATTGATGTCAGCGCCATAATGTTTCCCTTGAAATCGGAGTACGTTCCCAGAGTCGCTGAACTGCCAACCTGCCAGAAGACTCTGCAGGCACTTGCGCCGTTGGCAAGGATAATGTGGCTGCCGCTTCCCGTGGTGAGCGTAGACGCTATCTGGAAGATGAACACCGCATTCGGGTCGCCCTGTGCATCGAGCGTAAGGTTTCCGGTGACCGCAAGCGATGAGGTAGATTTATAGACGCCCGCTGTGAGTGTCTTGCCGACCAGGTCGCCGGAAACCGTAGTGGCGCCAGATCGCCCGGCAGCATCGATATATCCAGCGGTCAAAGCTGCCTGTGCCTGGGCTGCGGCGCTGTCTGCAATGTCGATCGTCCCGCTAGCCAGGCCCGGCGGGAATCCCGTCACAGCCGTACCGGGACTGATGCCCACATCTCCAGAGACCGTAGTAGACCCGGTATTCGTGACTGCAGATCCAGCCAGTACGGAGAAGCCGCCGATAAATGGACATAGCGCTACCATCTGCCCTTCGATCGTGCAGGGGCCAGTAGTAAAGGTCTGGGTATAGGGCGCGGCCAAGTGCACTTCGGCCATATCCGCGACTCCGGTGGTCACCATGATCGTGTACTTGGTATTCGGTGACAGACTAGCCGTGGGTGTGAATGTGGCGTTTTGATTCACCACGTCATAGGTCACGGTGCCGGCCACTCCTTCAATAAGTACGGTGTTGGGATTGATGGTGAGTGAATCCATCTGCTCATCAAATGTTACCGTGATCGACTGCGTCAGCGGCACGCAAATGGCACCTGCTGCAAGATTGACCGCGCTAACATCCGGTGGAGATTTGTCTATGGTTGCGCGGGTGGTGAATGTGAAATTGAAGGCTGTGGCAAGCGGGGATCCGCTTAAGTCCTGTGCGCCGGTTGTAATACTCGCACTGTAAGTGGTAGCGGCGGCGTAGTCCGCAGAAGCTTTGAAGTAGCCAATCATGTTGACTGCGTCATAAGTGACTTTGCCTGTTACGCCTGCTACGACAAAGGTGCTGGTGTTGATGCTTCCTGGATCCATGGGCTTGCTGAAGACCACAGCAATCGCACGGTTGGTGCCCACTCCACTCGTTTGGGGGACTACCATTGTTACTGTGGGAGCATCGGCGGGTGCCGTAACTGGCATACTCTGAACGCCGCCACAGCTTACCAGTAAAGGCGCTACCAGAAGGAGGATTGAATGCTTGAACCGCTGTTGAATTGGCATGTGACCCTTTCTACAAAGCCTGACGACTCGAGAGGAGAACAAACCATGCAGCGGGGTCAACGCCTCTAGGAGTATTAATAGATGAAATTACTTAGCTAGCGTTTAAGTTGACCAAGTGAGTCGATCAAGAAAATTATCGCCATTGCAATCCAAAGCGTCTGCTCATAATCGCTCACTTATGGTAAGACCCTTCAGTTAGTCTCGACTTCTTTTCTGCCAGCCAAGCGCCAAACCAGAGAATCCACCCTGCGCCACCAGATTCGGGCGCCATCCATACTCACTCAACCTCAATCAAATCAGATGCAAATCCTTACCACCCTTTAACCTGCCCATCAGTCTGGCCAATCACAGCCTCCCCAACCGCATCCTCACCAAGCCACAAATCTAACCCGTTAAGCCCTTTTGCGTTATCATTGCGTCTATAGATACGTGGGGCATTCCCCTGAGAAAGCCTCCATCGGTGGTGTGAGTGAATCGTTACTTTCAGCGTTTTGTTTTTATTGCCTCGTCGGTTCTATTTGCGACGGTCGTCCTCGGTTTCATTGCCGGAGAATTCGGCTGGCTCGGCGTCCGCGCCACCAGTGAGCAGGATGGCTCCTACAAGCAGATCAACATCTTTCAGGATGTCCTTCAGCGCATCCAGAGCGACTACGTCACCGAGCCCAACATGAAGAGCGTCGACTCGGGCGCGCTGCACGGTCTTCTCGAGTCGCTTGACGTCGATTCCAGCTATCTTTCGCCAACTGAGTACAAAATCTACAAAGAACGCCAGGCTGAGGGCAACGCGCAAGTGGGCCTCATCGTCTCCAAGCGCTACGGTTATGCCACCATCGTCACCGTTGAGCCCGGTTCTCCCGCTGATAAGGAGCACCTCGTCGACGGCGACGTCATAGAGTCCATCGATGGCCAATCCACGCGCGATCTCTCTCTCGCCATGATTCGCATTCTGCTTAGCGGCAAGCCCGGCAGCACGGTAATTATTTCTGTCGTGCGTGCGCAAAAGCCTGAAGGCGACAAAATCACCCTGACCCGCGCCGCAGTCGCAGACCCCGCATTCAGCGAGCAGCAACTCGGCGACGTCAACGCCCTCTACCTCAAGCCCGGCGTAATCACCGCCGAGCGCGTTGCTCAAATTGCCGACAAAATCAAATCCGAAGGCAAAGGCCGCAAGCTCATTCTTGACCTCCGCGATACCGCCATCGGCGAAGAGGCCCAGGGCATCGCACTGGCCAACCTCTTCGTCAAGCAGGGAACTATCGCCACTCTCTCGGGTCAAAAGTATCCCGTGGAAACCTTTACCGCCGACCCAACCAAAACCATCACCGACGCTCCGCTCATCGTCCTTGTCAATCGCGGAACCTACGGCGCAGCTGAAATCACCGCTGCCGCCATCGGCGACCTCAAGCGTGGCGACGTTCTCGGCGAGCGCACCTTCGGCGAAGGCACCATCCAGAAGACCCTCGACCTGCCCAACGGCGCCGTTCTCTTCCTCACCGTAGCCAAGTATCAAACCCCGGACGGCAAAAAGATTGAAGACGAAGCCGTAACCCCCACCATGATCGTTGGCATCTCAGAAGACGATCAGGAAGCCGACGCCAACAGCGGCAAGAAGGCTGAAGAGACCAAAAAGCCCGACGAGATTCTCGCTAAAGC
>DAHXOQ010000206.1 GCA_027364815.1 Acidobacteriaceae bacterium
GTTGTCGCCATCGGATTTCGGTTTGCCCGGAGCGGTCACTGACTCAATTCCGGCAAATGCAGTCTTTGCTGTCACCCGGCGTCTCGCCAGCGGATACCTCCGCGTCAAAACTCCCAAGTGGCCCGTCCATCTTTTTGTGAAGGGCGATATGCAGGCCAGGGCCGGTCAAACGCAACTCACCTATCTCGACGAAAACTCCACCCCTGCCGTCTACGTCAATGGCGTCAACACCACCTGCGGTCAGCAATGCCACCAGGCTTCGCAATACCAGGCCGTCAATTACACCACGCGCAATGTTGCCGGCGGCATTGATGCCAACGTGAGAAGCGTGCTGCACTTCCTCTACGAGCACAAATTCAGCAGCTTCAATGACCGCCTCATCTTTCCCACTATCACTTACACCGGCCCCTTTACTCCGGAAAACGAGGGCTACTCGACCATCAATCCGCCGCCTTCAGGCCCCGCCCCGCAAGACGTTCCCATCGGAAGTTACTACTACGACATTCCGTCGCCCAATCAGTTCTCTTCTGACACCCTCAAGTTGAACCTGACTCCATCAGCGGATTTCGTCCTCAATGGCCAAGTCACTTACACGCGTCTGCGCAACACCTTCACCAACAATCCCCAGAATTGGTTTGACACCGACGAAACCGCAAGCTGGACCCCGCAACAGCGCATCCGTCTCACCGCCGACTACCATCAGCAGAATATGATCAACGGCTTCACACCCTACTACACTCTCTACGGCAATGTTTCCTATCACCGGCACTGGGAAGGCGTCAGGGCTGAATTCGAGCTCCCCGCCGGCTTCACCGTGGAGACCCTCTACAAGCACAGCGGCATCACCCGCTCCAACTCCGCGCTCTGGCCGCAAATCTACTCCTTCGACAATACCGACCTGCAGTACGTCATCCCTTCATCCACCAGCAACACGACTGGACTTGCACTGCTCTATCGCAGCCGGCTATTGAACGCGCGCACCGGATATGAGTGGACCGGTACCACTCACCCCGGTTACCTCATCATTCCCAGAAGCAACAATCGCGCCTACGCAAGCCTCTGGTTCACGCCCAAAACCTGGCTCACTTTCTCGAACGACACCACCATCAACTTACAGAATGCCTTCCCCAATCCGGCCCTGCCATACACTCCCGGCCTCGCGCAGGGTTTTGGCACTGACATCTCAGGCCTGCCCACAAACTTCCAGCGCCGTGAGCGCATCTACACCGATGCTTTCACCGCAGAAATTCATCCCCTTCCAGCATGGTCTCTTGACCTCGGCTACTCCTACCAGCAAAACAATTTGAATACCTACATGGCCTTCCAAAACGACAGTTCAACCAACTACGTCGTCGATGAGCCTTATGTCCCCTACAAGCAACTCAGCCAGGTCGTATGGGGCGAGACGAATTACACCGTCAAAGATCATCTCGGCCTCGATCTGCGCTTTACCCACAACGCATCAAGCAGCGGATTCCGCCCCGACCTCAACCTCAACGACGCTGCCTCGCTCGGCAACGCCTCCTTGATTCAGCAGGGCGTCTTCGATCCGGGAATGTTCCAGTCTGCTCTCGGCAACCTAGCCCTCGCCGCAACCCAGGTCTCCGGTGTCAAAGTGCCGCAATGGATTGGCGATGGAAAGGCCTACTACCTCTTCCCGCACAAATATGAAGCGGGCCTCGTCTTCCACTACGGCAGCTACTCCGACTATTGGAACCCGAATCTCAACGGCGTCCTCCGCACCTTCGACATCTACGTCGGCCGCACCTGGTAACCGAAACCCCCGGCATCCATTGCTTCTCCCGATGTTGCCGGGGGTTTCAACCCCCGCAACATCCCACCCCAAAAACCACCGCCTCTGCGAGCCGACCGAACCATACCAAGAGCATTCCTATATCCGCGACCGTGTTTGACAGGCGAATCGCAAGCCACAATAATTGGTGCGCTCAACAATCTGCACTGCATCGCGTACTCTACGCAATGCGAGCAGGCTAACGGGCACATTCATCCAACCGCGTCAACTCCTTTGGATTCATTACAGCGCCTATCGGCCAATGTGCTTTTGAGAATATGCAGGATTCTCTCCAAAACCGGAGAATCCCGGTTTGAAATTTAACAGCCGTTGCTTGAGCTACAGGCTCGGTAGCAACAGTCACGCAAGCATTAACCGCGGAAAGGTTGATTGCAGAAAATGGCCTCATTGAATCGCCGTAAACACACGTTACTCGCCTTCCTTTTGATCGCGGGCTTTGCTATTATCCCTTTTGCTTCAGCACAGTTTGGCGCTCCGGCAGAGCCAAAGCACTATGCCTGGTCCGACTCGAGTCTCTCCCCGGACGTGCGTGCCGATCTGGTCATCAAGGAACTCACCCTCGATGAGAAGATATCTCTGTTGCATGGACAGGGTTCCTCATACAATGCCACGGGACCAACTGAGTCCAACGGTGGCGCCGGCTGGTCGGTTGGGATTCCTCGCCTCGGAATTCCCGCAATTCAGATGGCAGATTCCGCCTACGGGGTGACCAGAGGTGCGGCATCAGGGCGGTATTCAACTGCGCTGCCCAATAATCTGGCAGCTGCCTCGGCCTGGGATCCTGAGGGCGCTTACGAGTATGGCGCGCTGATTGGCCGCGAGCTTCGCGCCCAAGGCTACAGTATGTCGCTTGGAGGCGGCGTCAATCTTACGCGTGAACCGCGCAACGGACGCACTTTCGAGTATCAGGGAGAAGACCCCTTACTGGCCGGCACGCTGGTGGGAAATTTTGTCAAAGGCGTACAGTCCGAAAATATTATCGGTGACCTGAAGCACTATGCGATCAACGATCAGGAGAGCGGCCGGAATGCGGTGGATGCCAACATTGATAAGCGCTCGATGCGCGAGACAGATCTGCTGGCATTTGAAATTGCGCTTCAAATTTCCGACGCCGGAGCATTCATGTGCTCCTATAACCGGGTCAATGGCGACTATGCCTGTGAAAACAGTTATCTGCTCACAGACGTGCTGAAGAAGGATTTTCACTTTCATGGTTTCGTGGTTTCCGATTGGGGTGGGACCCATTCTGCGGCCAAAGCCTCTCACGCAGGTCTCGATCAGGCACAGCCTGGAAAAACTTTCTTCGGCGAGGCGCTTCAGAAAGCGGTTGAAGGCGGTGAAGTCTCCCAGGATGAAATCAACGACCACGTGCATAGAATTTTGCGAACGATTTTTGCATCCGGCCTTTTTGACCACCCGGTTGTGAAGCAGGTTCCAGACGTTGAAGGCGGCTACGCATGGGCGCAGAAATTTGCGGAAAAAAGTATTGTTCTGCTTAAGAATGAAAACCATATTCTGCCTTTGGTGAGTGCACAGGTGCACTCGGTGGTCGTGATTGGCGGGCACGCAGATGTGGGAGTGCTGACGGGCGGCGGGTCGGCACAGGTCGATGCGCCGGGAGGCTCCGCGGTGCATCCGTCACCATCGCAACCCGGGGCGAACGTCTTCAGGCACCAGGTCTGGTTGCCCAGTTCACCACTGCGCGCGTTGAGCGCGAAACTGCCTTCGAGCAAAATTAATTATGTTTCGGGCGAGGATCTGGCAGTCGCCGGCTCCGCTGCCAAGTCTGCCGAGATCGCCATCGTCTTCGTATACCAGCACGAGTCGGAAGGCATGGATTTGAAGTCGCTGGATCTGAGTGAAGAACAGAACAAGCTCATTGAAACGGTTGCGAATGCTAATCCGAAAACCATTGTTGTACTGGAGACTGGCAGCCCGGCAACCATGCCCTGGATCAACAAGGTGGCAGGAGTGATTGAAGCCTGGTATCCAGGTATCCGAGGCGCAGAGGCGCTGGCAAATATTCTCACCGGTGAAGTGAATCCAAGCGGCAAACTCGCCGTCACCTTCCCAAAAAGCGACGCCGATCTGCCGCATCCAACATTGGTATTGCCACCACCTGAATCGCAACCTCACCGTCCACCACCCGGCGCTGATATCTCCAGCTTCATGGCGTTGAGGGCGAAGGGGCTGCCCCCGTTTGAGATCTATTACGACGAGAAGCTCAAAGTCGGCTATAAGTGGTACGACGCTGAGAAGAAGTCTGTCTTATTTCCCTTCGGCTTCGGCCTCTCGTATACCACTTATGCCTACTCCGGCTTAAGCGTGAAGAGCGGGCAGACACTTGAGGTCTCATTTACGGTTCGCAACACCGGGAAAATCGCCGGTACCGAGATCGCGCAGATCTATACTTCACTCCCTGATGCGGCAGGAGAACCGCCAAAGAGGTTGATTGGCTGGGCACGCGTGGAACTTGCCCCGGGCGAATCCAAACTGGTCTCGATTCCTGTGGCTCGTGGCCGGCTGAAAATCTATGATGAAGCCTCCAACGACTGGAAGCTGGTTTCAGGAAACTATACGGTGATGGCTGGCGGGTCCTCACTGGATCTCCCGCTCCAGCAGCAGATTAATCTTCCTTGAGTTGAGACCTTTTTAAAGAAGGCTTCAAGCAAAGTCAGTTGTATTTTGCTTGAAGCCTTCACGCCGAATTGATAGATGGGTTACATCGTGGCCGCCATCATTTTCGGCACAGGTTTCATGCGTCAACCGCGAATAAGCCAGGGCGATACCCATGAGCCTTGAGACAATTTAAGGCGTAAATAGCCACTCAACCGGAACCGGAACACGGCGAGATGTGGGATTCCTGGCAACTGAGAACCACTTTTACAAGATGGCTAACTATACAGTAAACATTTTTCTTGCGCTGTTTACCGTCTGGTAATCACTTCAGCGACTCGTCAAAGTGCGCACGTCGATAAAAACTTCTCTGCATTTGTGATCGCACGCACGCGTCATTCATACGCGCATTGTTTATAGTGATTAGGATTTCCCACTGGGGCGCACAACTTTATGAACTCCGCAAGAGCCTCTCTCGCGTTACTCTCTCTCTGCGCATTCATCCTTCTCTGCTTTTTTTCCGTCGCCGTCACATGCGCACAATCGCCAACAACCATCTATACAAATCAAAATCTCCGCGTCACGGGAATCGCCAAGGGACGTTACGAACTCACACCATCGAGCAAAAAATTCAAAGTCGATATCGCAAATGAAGTTGCCGTTCTGATCCACGACAATAAAGTTCACGCCGCACACGCCACACTCAAATACATTGATGAAAAAGGTGAGAGCACGGGCCTCGAAGGCTACACCGAACTCATTTTCAAATACCACGATGACGGCTCGCGCTACTTCAACATCACGCCGCAGCGCGTAGGAAAAATGCAGCTCGTCGTCACCGTCATGTTTGAAGATGGCCGCGTTGAAGTAGAAAAAATTAACGACGCCGAAGTCATTCCTTCAAAATAGTAGTTATAAATAATTTTTTTCTTGTCACCCAACCATCAACAATATGCTGGAATGTACTCTCCGCCTGAAATTTTTCTAAATCTCTGGCTAGTCATAGT
>DAHXOQ010000207.1 GCA_027364815.1 Acidobacteriaceae bacterium
ATCACCTGCAAACACCCTAGAAACGCAAGCAGATACGCGGCAACCTGCAATCCCAGTTGAAGGCGAATATCATTATCCGCCTTTGCCATTCCTGAAAAACCGTGCAATCGAAAATACAATGCCACCTGCGCCACCAACGCAGATAGAAAAAATCCTGACACCAGATAAAGCAGAAACAAAATCAGATGTCCAAGATGCGGAATGCGCCTCGGCGGCGGCTCCACAATCTGCAACGCATCTTCAATCACCGCATCTCGAATCTCCGTGTGATTCTCTGTCAGCGCATCCGTCCCCGCGTTCGAGTCTTCGCCCGTCTGCTCCAAAGTAAAATCACCCTGCTTCGGAAAATCATTCAACTCGCTCATGCCTTCTCCGCTTTTGCCGCAGCTTTTTTCAAATCCTTCAACGCCTTTTTCTCTTTCGCCTCAGCCAATTCACTCAATGCCGACGGCGCTTTCTTCTTCTTCGGCCTCGCCGCGCTCTTTGCTTCCTTCTTTGCCTTATGCGCCGCCCTCTTCGCTAAAAATGGATTTGCATTCAGGGCCACTGTCTCCGCTGCAATCTCCACAGAAGAAAGCAACTTGAATTCTGTCGCCGAAAGATCCTTGTAGTACCGCGACAAAAATTCCCCTGTAAACGATCCCGGCGTCGTCGCAATCACCACCGGCCTGCCCTCCGCCACAATCCTTCCGCCATCCTCGCCGCCCTCGGGCCCCAGATCCAGAATCCAATCGGCATTCCGAATCACATCCAGATTATGCTCAATAATCACCACCGTATTTCCCAAATCCGTCAGCCGGTGCAGCACCTCAAGCAGTTTTCGCACATCATCAAAATGCAATCCCGTCGTCGGCTCGTCCGCAGATAAAGCGTCCTTCCCGTCTGCCTCTTCGACAACTCCCTCGCCAGCTTCATCCGCTGCGCTTCCCCGCCTGAAAGCGTCGTCGCGCTCTGCCCCAAATGAATGTATCCCAATCCCACATCCACGAGCGTCTGTAGCTTCTGCCGCACTAATGGAAAGTCTTTCAGCACTTCAAGCGCATCCTCAATCGTCAACTCCAAAACATCCGCAATCGAATGATTGTGGAACTTCACCGCCAGCGTCTCCTGGTTGTATCGGCGCCCGTTGCAAACTTCGCACTGCACATAAACATCCGGCATGAAATTCATTTCAATCCGCCGCTGTCCATCGCCTTGGCACGCCTCGCACCGCCCGCCCGTCACGTTGAAGCTGAACCGCCCCGGCTTGTATCCGCGCTCTCTCGCCTCGGGCAGCATCGCAAACAAATCCCGGATCGGCGTAAACACCTGCGTGTACGTTGCAGGATTCGAGCGCGGCGTTCTCCCAATCGGCGATTGATCGATCCGAATTACCTTGTCCAGTTGTTCCGCGCCTGTCAGCGCATCGTGAACCCCAGGCTCCTCGCGCGAGCTGTATAGCGTCTTCGCTAGCGACCGGTACAAAATGTCATTAATCAGCGTGCTCTTGCCGCTGCCGCTCACGCCCGTCACTACCGTCATCACGCCCAGCGGAATCCGCGCATTCACTTCCTGCAAATTATGTTCGCGCGCGCCCTCAATCGCCAGCCATTTCCCCGTCAGCATCCTCGGCGTCGGACGCTGCAAAATCGTCGCCGTCCCCGCCAAATATTTCCCCGTCAGCGAATCAGGATTCGCAAGTATCTCCGCCGGCGTTCCCTCCGCCACAACCTTTCCGCCCAGCCGTCCCGCGCCTGGCCCCAGATCCACCACATAATTCGCATGGCGAATCGTATCCTCATCGTGCTCCACCACAAGCACGGTGTTTCCAATATCGCGCAACCGTTCCAGCGCTTTAATCAGCCGCATATTGTCGCGCTGATGTAATCCAATCGATGGCTCGTCCAGCACATACAGTACCCCGCGCAATCGCGATCCAATCTGTGTCGCCAATCGAATCCTTTGCCCTTCGCCACCGGAAAGTGTCGACGCATTCCGATCCAGCGAAAGATAGCTGAGCCCCACCGAAATCAAAAATTCCAGCCGCTCAACAACCTCGCGACGAATCCGATCCGCAATCAACGCCTCGCGCGCTGTGAAGGTAAAGCCAATCGCCGCCGACAAAGCTTTCTTCAGCGGCAGCGCCGTGAACTCGCTGATCGACAGCCCCGCCACCTTCACCGCCAGCGACTCCGGCCGCAACCTTTTCCCGCGGCAACTCGGGCACGGCGTCGCTGACATGAAATTCATCATGTACTCGCGATACCCCTCCGACCGCGCCTCTTCAATCGAATCCCGCAGGTACGCCAAAATTCCATGAAAGCCCGTCCGCGGCGCCTCGCCCTTCGGCGGCCCATAAACAAGAATGTGCTGCTGCTTCGCCGGCAAATCCTCAAACGCCGTCTTCAAATCAATTCCATACCGCGTCGCCGCCAAATTCAAAAGCTTGATCAAATACTGCGACGACGAACCCGGTCCCAATCCGCCATCCAGCAGCGGCTTCGACCAATCCGTAATCACCTTCGCAGGATCCAAATCATAAAGCGATCCCAAACCATGGCACTCCGGGCACGCGCCAAACGTCGAATTGAAACTGAAACTCCTCGGCTCCAGCTTCGGCACATCGAGTCCGCAATCCGGGCACGCCATCGACGAAGAAAACAACTGCTCGTTGCCGTTGCTCATCCCCACAATCACCAACCCATTCGCCAACTGCAATGCCTGCGTCACCGCACTCTCCAGACGCTTCTCCACAGTCGGCTTGGGCGCGCCACCCGCTTTCACCGGCGCCACAGCGCTCTCCGCCGGTTTCAGCAGAATCCTGTCCACAATCGCTTCAATCGTGTGATTCTTCCGCTTGTCCAGATGCACCGGCTCGCTCAAATCAAAAATCTCACCGTCAATCCGCGCGCGGAATCCCTGCTGATCCAACTGATCCAGCAACTCTCTAAACTCGCCCTTGCGTCCTCTCACCACCGGAGCAAGCACCGTCACCCGCTCACCCTCGCTCTGCAACAAAATGCGCTGCACAATCTGTTCCGCGCTCTGCCTTGAGATCGGCCTACCGCACTGCGGGCAATGCGGCGTCCCCACCGACGCATACAACAGACGCAGATAATCGTAAATCTCCGTAATCGTACCTACCGTTGATCGCGGACTTCTGCTCGTGGTCTTTTGTTCAATCGAAATCGCCGGGCTCAGACCCTCAATCGAATCCACATCCGGCCGTTCAATCTGATCCAGAAACTGCCGCGCATACGCAGAGAGCGTCTCCACATACCGCCGCTGCCCCTCCGCATAAATCGTGTCAAAGGCAAGCGAGCTCTTACCCGAACCCGACAATCCCGTCACTACCGTCAGCGTATTGCGCGGAATCCGCACGTTGATGTCCTGCAAATTATGCTGGCGCGCCCCACGTACGGAGATGTGTGTGATCGTCATAACTCTGTTTTCTGGATTCTGTTGTGCCGGGAAGCTGGGTGGAAGTAACACTGCGCGGAGTACACAGTTGTGCACTAGGGGTATTCTATTTGCCAACAGAATGGCGGGTCAACGCATGCTTTTTTCTGCGAGAATCGTCTGAGCGCGATTAACATTGGCATCGCGCTCCCATCTGTTAAAAAGAAAGACGCAGTGTAAAGAGGAAAGTATGACCGATCTGTTGAACCTGGTAGTGATGATCTTCACCGCTGTTGCAGCCATGCTCTCCGGCGTTCTCGCCTCTTACGCCGTCTTCCGCGCCTGCTTCTGGCTCATGCATCCGGATCGCAAACTCGGCCTCGTCAAGCCACGCATCAAGTCCGTCGAAACCGCCTGATCTCTACTTGAAATTCAGTTCGCAAAATATTCAGCTCGCATATTAAAAATAGTTGCGCGTAATTTGATCCGCTAAGTATTCAATCCTTTTCAAACCCGCAAAATCAATCGCGCCCTCTGAACCTTCAATTCGGCGGCGGCTGCGGGGGCAGTTGAGTCGGCTGATTCGGTTGGCCACTCTGCGGCTGGATCGGTGCTCCATTCTGTGGATCCTGCGGTGGATGCGGCGGTGTTCTGAACCCAGGACGCAACGGCTGTCCTGCCTGCGGATCATCTGGCATCTCTACATCATCATCTTCAACCGGCTGAACCACCCTCTGCCTCACCGACTGTGTATCATTCGGCTTCATCGCTCCGCGCACCGTCAACACCACTTGTCGCGGCGTACCCGGTCCCTGTTCACCAATCATCAAAATATCGTAGCCGGTTCCATACAGAAGTTGCGCCAACACGTCGCGCGCCCTTCCCGGTCCATAAACACCATAAATTCGCTTGTCGGTATTCAATCCTTCGATCGTCACACCTGTCTCGGTCGTAATCTCGGACAGTATTTCCTTCAGGCTTGAGTTCTCCGCCTCAACCTTCAACCCGCTGCTGTCCCAACTGATCTGCGCCTTCTTCGCCCTCTCGTCCGCGGGGAATGTCGGCCCCGGATCCTCTGGCTCCGGTATCGGCGCCGTCAGCCTCTTCTTCTCTTCTTCAGCCTTCAGTTGTGCCTTCGTCTGCCGCTTCTTGTGAACCGTCTTCGGTGCGCTCGTTCCTGTCTTGCTGGGATTCATTTCCGCCGAATTTGCATCCTGGGCCGCCAACTCCTGCGTCAAACAGAATATGCAGCCAACCATAAACACCGTCAGCAGTGCTATACCCATGCGAGCAAGCCGCAATCTTCCCGCCGCGCCTGCATCAAGCCCGCTTTTCGTCATTCGCACAAGCTGCATCGCTCCCTGCTCCCTTGAATCCTGTTCTCTGTCCCCTCTGATTACGCCAACTGAGAACTGACAACTGAGAACTGTTAACACAGCCTCTCTCCATATAGACTAGCAATGTTTCCTCAACGCTCGCCAGAGTATGACGAAATGTTGACGGAGGAAGAAGATAATGAGTAGCAAAACCCGCATTCAGGAACCGCACAACATGGACAAACTCACACGCTCACTCGCTCTCGCAGGCTTCGCGTTCTTCTCTCTCGCCATCCTCCTCATCCCCGCTCCACTCCGCGCCGCCACGGCAACATGCACCGCGCAAGCCGAACTCTCTCCTGCCGACAGAACCGCCCTCGGCGATCTTTCAGCTCGCATCCTCACCGCCATTCAAGCTCAGGATTCCACCACCTTGCAATCCCTGCTCTTCTCCACCGAATCCGCCGAATGGCCGGCCATCCACACCGAGGCCGACCACGCCGCCACGCTCGTTGAGGGTGGTGTCCTCAAGATCCGCAACCTCTACCTCGTAGATGCCTCCGCCCAAAAATCCCCAGCCGACACCCAGGTCTTCTGCTCCAACGCGAAAGGCAATCTCACCGTCACCATCACCCTCCGCGCGCTGCCTCCCGGCAAATATGCCGTTGTAC
>DAHXOQ010000208.1 GCA_027364815.1 Acidobacteriaceae bacterium
CTTGCGGCTTGGCCACTCCGCGCGGCGGTGATCGAGAAAGGCGTTCACGCCCTCCTTGAAATCTTCCATTGAGCGCTGCTGCGAATTGACGGCGATTGCGTCTTCAATCTCCTCATCGAGACGGCGCTTGGCATGTTTGGAGAGCAGCGTCTTCACTGCATTCATTGCCTGCGGAGAATTCTGCAGCAGGCTGTGAGCCAGCGCAGTAGCCATCGGCAAAAGCTCATTCTCGTTCACAATCTGCGTCACCAGGCCCAGTTCCAGCGCCTCTTGCGCCTTCATCAACCGGCCCGTCAGCAGCAATTCGCGTGTGCGCTTTTCGCCCACCTGGCGCAACAGAAAAGAGGCAACGATTGCAGGAACAAATCCGACCCGCACCTCGGTGTATCCAAACTTTGATTCCGGCGTAGCAAGCGTAAAGTCAGCAAGCGTCGCCAGGCCCATTCCGCCGGCAATCGCGGGGCCATTCACCGCGGCAATCACAGGCTTGGGAAAATCGTAAATTGTGCGCAGTACGTGCGCCATGTTTTCAGAATCGCGGCGATGCTCAGCGGGCGTTCTCGCTGTCATCGTCGCAAGATTTTCCATATCCAGGCCCGCGCAAAACGCCGGCCCAGCGCCAGTCAGAATCACCACGCTGCATCCACAGTGCTCGGCCTCATGCAGGGCAAGGGTCAACTCTTCAATCAGCTCTTCACTCAGCGCGTTGCGCTTCTGCGGCCGGTTCAGGGTAATCGTCTTCACGCCACCGACGGAGTGAGTGAGAATGGTTTTGAAGTTCGCCATAGGGTGAATCTCCCTGATTCATGTGCGCAAGAATCAAACTCGCATATCTTGCTTTGGACTGCTCATCATACACTTTCTCGCACACCCCTCGCCCGTGATGAGAGTCACTCAAATTTGAACCGCAGATTAAAAATCACAACCCCAGCGCCGCACTACGCTTCTTCATCGCTTCAATGCAGAAGGCAATGTGCTCGACGAGATCGACGCCCAACTCCTGCGCACCGAGAATCACATCCTCGCGATTCACTCCGCGCGCAAACGCCTTGTCCTTCATTTTCTTCCTCGCCCCCGCCGCCTCCACATCCGCAATTGCCTTGGTCGGTTTCACCAGCGCGCACGCCGTCAAAAATCCCGCCAGCTCATCGCAGGCAAACAACACCTTCGCCAAATGCGATACCCGCGCCACTCCCGAATATTCCGCATGGCCCAAAATCGCCGTCCGCATTTCCTCCGGCCAACCCTGCCGCTCCAGCTCTTTCACGCCGACAAAGGGATGCTCCTCACGCGAGGGATGCTTCTCGTAATCAAAATCATGCAGCAGCGCCGTCGTCGAATATAAATTCACCAACGCCCTGAGTTCCTCACCCGCCAACCCCAGGCGATCAGCCTCCGCTTCGCCATACGCAACCACGCAAGCCTCCACCGCCAACGCATGTTTGCGCAGACTTTCGCCCGCTGTCCACTCCGTCAACAACGCCCATGCACGATCCCGATCAAATATTTCCGTCATCGTTTGCACCCTCTTAAGAAAAATATTTCACCCCTCAAGTTTGCAACTATGGTTCGCGTTTTGTCGACAGTTTTCGGGTTTTATGCCAAAATCTTCCGTCTGACTCGATTTTTCTACTTGACAATTATGGTTCATTGCCCTGAAAGTTGTTCAAGACGGCTGTTGATCGACTGAACAGCTCGGAGGCCTTGCTCTGGCGCTCCGCATCAAACGAATGGCCACATCACTGGTGAGTGTTGAATCACGTGAGGTCCTGCGCTGCGATCACTGCAGCTTGGTCCAATTCAGAACCAGTAACTCCCTATGTCGCAAGTGTCATCGGCCACTCGACGCCGAAGAAGTTGCGCCACTACTACCCCAACTAGTCACAACTCAGCCCGCAACATGTTCTGAGCCTGGTCTTCAGGTTGCAGCGCAGGTTCGCGAACTGCGCCGCATGCGCCATCTGAGCCAGCGTCAGTTGGCCAACCGCATGCAGGTGCCACGCACCTATATCTCGAAGATTGAGAACGGAAAGGCCATCCCCACGCTCGGTTCGCTTGAGCGCCTGGCCGACGCACTCAACGTCGATCTCTCGCAGTTGGTGCGCGACGAACGCGGCAAATGTGAGGAGCAGATCAACGATCTTCTCTCTGACCCATTGATCGCCGAGATCGTCGAGTTCCTGCCCATGCTGAGCCAAACCCACAGAACGCTGATTTACGGAGCGCTCCGCGACATGGCCAGCGGAAGACGTCGCACTGCGTAAAGATCCGGCTCCTTCTCTCGATGAACTCCGGTTGACCCAGCTCCGAGCACCCCACGAACGGATTTTCGTTCGTGGGGTGGAGGTCTCGCTTCTGAGACCTGGGAATGCGTCTGCCCCCTTGCACCAAAATTAAAGCTTCCCACCATTCAAAACGGCATTCGCTCGAAAAACCGGGGCATCGGCGAGTATTCTAATGAAGTAAGTTTTCCGTTCTCATACAATTAACTGGACTGGCATCAGAACCAAAGCATTGCGTCCTGCGTAATAACTGAGAACTGGAAACTGGGAACAGAGAACTGCAAATGCAACCAGCAGGCACCTTGCGCATCGATGAACTCTCCAGTGAGGAGTTGGCGGTCTACCAGACCCTCAACCCGGCGCGGCTGCCCGAGCACGTCGCCATCATCATGGACGGTAATGGACGCTGGGCCGGCAAGCGCGCGCTTGAGCGCTTCCTCGGCCACCAGCAGGGCGCAAAGAGCGTGCAACTCATTACCGAGACGGCATCGCGCATTGGACTTCCCTGGCTCACGCTTTACGCCTTCTCGCTTGAGAATCGTCTGCGCCGCCCCAAGACCGAGATCAACTTCCTCATGCGCCTCCTCAAGAGCTACCTCGAATCGAATGTCGAGCGCATGATGGACAACAACGTCCGCCTGCGTTACATCGGGCGACTCACCGATCTTCCCGGCGAAGTTCAGGACCGCATGCGCTGGGCCTCAGAGACGACAGCGAAAAATACCGGCACCACGCTCACCCTCGCGCTCAATTACGGCGCGCGCTCTGAGATCGTCGACGCATTCCGCGCCATCGCCAAGGAAATCCAGTCCGGGCAAATCAATCCTGACCACCTCAGCGAAGAAGACATCCCCGACCATCTCTACACGGCGCAGATGCCCGACCCCGACCTGCTGATTCGCACCTCAGGCGAGATGCGCGTCTCGAATTTTCTCCTCTGGCAAATCGCCTACACGGAGATTTACATCACCGATCTTCTCTGGCCCGACTTCAAGGGCATCCATCTCCTTGAGGCCATCGCCGACTACCAGCGCCGCGAACGCCGCTACGGCGGATTGGGCGAAGGCGACCGTCGCACCGACGAGACGATTGAGCCGGCGAACGCAGCTACGGTTTAATTTTTTACACATTACAATCTGCGCTCTCAGCCATCACAATCGCAAAAAGACCGCATCAATATTGCTTGACCCTCCTCATCAATTTCCCGTATGTTTATTCGCAACAGATTCCCCGTATTTAAATTTCTGCTTTTGTAGGTGATTATCATGAAGAAAATCATTTTCAGCATCATCTTTACCGCGCTTGTTTTGTTCAACACTCCTTTTGCATCAGCACAAGCCGCACCCGGCAGCATGGATGACCAATTATTTAAAGCCGCCAGAAACGGTGACGTTACAACCGTTCAAACCTTGCTCTCCAAAGGCGCAAAAATTGAAGCCACTGATGATAGCAATCGGACTGTACTCATTTATGCTGCGTCCCTGGGAAAAGCGGATGTAGTGAAGCTGCTGATAGAGAAGGGTGCCAATCTTGAAGCCAGGGGGATCTGGGAGCAAACAGCTCTGATTGCAACCGCAACATCAAGAGTGGGCACTCTGGAAGTTGAAAAATTACTCCTGGATAAAGGCGCAAATATTGAGGCTCGAGAAACCACGGGGGTTACAGCGCTTATGAGAGCAGCGATCAATGGCAAAACCAATTTCATCAATTTATTGCTTGATAGAGGTGCGAATATCAACGCCAAGTCAAATAACGGCAATACGGCTCTCGACTGGGCAAATGCAGTGTATCAACCCGAATCGGCCAAGCTCCTTCAGGAGAGAGGCGCGCACTAAAATTGATATCAATTGGGCGGGCGCCCCAGCTCTCGCTCCTTAGGCCTGGGATTGACCTGCGACCGATGTATCCACATCCATGACGGCCTCCTCCGTTTGCGCAATCAATGGGCGCTTTCCACCAACCCCGCCACGCCGGCGCGATCCAATCTACTGGCTAAAAAAATTGACTTGAGCTTTGCAGCTCACGCGGGTACCATTTTGCTTACTCCGCAACAGGGAGGCATGCAATGAGTAATCCTCTTGACCCCGCCCAGGCAGCCGAATACGGCAAGTTCGTCCAAGCTGCATACGACATGTACCAAGTCAACAATGACGATCTGCGTCCCGCTCCCAAAAATATTCCTCCCGGATGGGAACTCTCTGCCTGGATTAACATGTCAGACTTCCTCTTCCAGATCAGGGCTCCGAAGTTCTACGGGATCGTCGTGCACCAGACCGCAAACCCCGACAACCGCATTATTGCCATCCGTGGCACTGAAGGCATCATCGAGTGGCTCGACGATGCCGCCTCCATCGTCATGGTGCCCTTTAAACAGGTGCCCTCTGCTGGACGCGTCGCCTTCGGCTTCGACAACATCTATTCCACGATAAAGGTCATTCCCGTACCGCACTCCGCACCCGGCCTGACTGCTGTATCTGAGCCGGAATTCACTGGTTCCTTCGGCGATCAACTTGAACAGCTCGCCCTCCGGCGTGAAACCCAGCGCGGCGTTGTGCATGATTTCGCCGCAGGCCGAACCCGCCGCAATCGTCCCACGGTGGTTACCGGCCACAGCCTCGGCTCTGCGCTCGCCACGCTTTTTGTACTTGAGAACAGCGTCAAGCACAAGTTCGACATCTCACTGATCAGCACACTGGCATCGCCCAAGGTGGGCAACCTGGAGTTTAAGCACGTCTTCGGCGCCCTGCCTATCACTTCATGGCGCATCGTCAATATCCGCGACGTCGTGCCCAAACTCCCGCCAACCATCCCCTTCATCCTCGATTACGAGCACATCGACACAACCTACAGCTTTGACTCGTGGCTCTTTGCGAAGAAGAATCTCAGCTGTTACCACAACATTGGCACCTATCTGCACTGGCTCGACAGCAGCCTGCCAATACCCAATGATTGTGCCTGAAATCCATTTCATCGACAGGCTTTGAAAAGTTGCTGCGTTAGTCGTGCCGGCGAGTGGTCCAGCTCTGGTCATCCACAAATGATCGGGTGCCGCATCGCGCATTTTGCAAT
>DAHXOQ010000209.1 GCA_027364815.1 Acidobacteriaceae bacterium
GGTTACAAGGGGAGCCTGTTTGCTGGCATCGTATCCCGTTTGCGTCAGCTCCATCCCCACCAAACAGCCAGAAGTTTCCATCCGAATCAGTCCAAGAGGCGGCACTGAATCGTGATCCTGGAGTGTTACCCGGAGCAGCCGTCCCCAGCGTGCCGTAGGTGGCGTACTGGTTGGCCACGTTCGCTCCCGCCATCCACGTCCACTCACCAGCGCTGTACTTCCACAAATCGTTGAGGTTCCCGGGCGTTCCAGTCGAGTCCCAACCAAACCCACCTAAGAGCCAGAGATTCCCAGATGAATCTGTCCATGAGCTCGCACTGAATCGTGCCCCCGGAACGTTTCCTGGAGCAGCCACGCCTTGCGTCCCATACACACCTACGAGGTTTTGACTCGCAGTGGTATTCGAGCCTCTCATCCATGTCCACTGGCCGTTACTGTACTTCCACAGGTCGTTAAGCTGTCCCCGTGTTCCGGCTGAATCGAGACCAAGCCCACCGAAAAGCCAGAAAGTTCCTGAGTTGTCTGTCCAACTCGCGGCCATGTACCGTGCTCCGGGAACGTTGCTGGAAGCAGCTATTCCTCGCGTTCCGTAGTTCCCTGCTTGTTCGACCGTGTTCGACCCACTGATCCCCGTCCATTGGCCTTTAATGTACTTCCACAGATCGTTGAGGTCTCCCTGTGGCCCAGACGAGCTCTCACCGTACCCGCCAAAGAGCCAGAAGTTTCCAGCAGCATCCGTCCAGGTGGAGGCGTACGTTCGCGCACCTGGAACATTGGTGAGAGAAGCAGTCCCCTGCGTTCCGTAGGCTCCCATCTGGTTGACAATGTTGGTGCCACCGATCCAGGCCCATTCGTTGTGGATGGCGAAAGCGGGTGCAGTTCCACCGCCGCCACCGCACCCAATCAAGATGAGTGACGCGATTACCGCGATCAAAATTCCATATGACTTCATGACGATACCTCAGCCTCTCAGTGCGATCTCACCTAAACGCAGGAGGCAAACCCGGCTCTGACTCGGGGATACATAGAGAGCCAACTCAGCGCCATCCCCGTGACGGCGCTGAGTTGTAATTGTTCACAAAAATGGAGTTATATACAACATCTGCCACCAAACAGCGACAGCTGGTTAATACGTCACTTTGCGAATACGGTTGTTGCCAGCATCTGCAATATAGACGTTTCCTGTTGCGTCAACAGCAACGCCGGTTGGGCCAGAAAGCGCAGCACTAGTAGCAGACCCTCCATCACCGAAATAGCCTGCCGTGCCGTTTCCGGCAATCGTCGTGATAATTCCCGTGGAAGCTGCTATTTTGCGAATGCGGCTGTTACCCATATCTGCAATATAGACGTTACCATCTGCATCCACCGCCACGCCTTGTGGATAGTACAACTGAGCGCTGGTAGCCTGCCCACCGTCACCGGAATAGCCTGCCGCACCGTTTCCAGCGATCGTCGTGATGATCCCCGTGCTTGCGGTCACCTTGCGGATTCTGTTGTTAAACCAGTCCGCAATATAGATGTTTCCTGCTGTGTCAACAGCCACACCGTCGGGAGCATTTAACCCCGCACTCGTTGCCAGCCCTCCGTCGCCGGAGTACTGACCAGAAGGCACATATACGCAACTGGAAGGATCATATATGCAACTGCTACCGTCACCGGCTATCGTAGTAATAATGCCGGTGGAAGCCGTTATTTTTCGAATGACGTTGTTATATGTGTCCGCTATATATATGTTTTCTGCTGCATCCACCGTCACGGCATATGGATAGTTCAACTCGGCACTGGTAGCGTATCCACCATCGCCGGTATAGCCAAACAAGAAGGGATCTTCCTGTCCTGCTATTGCTCTGAAATTTTCTGTAGATACAACTGCTTCGACTATCCCGTTATTATTCGTGTCAGCAACATACACGTTTCCCGATGTGTCCACTGTGACACCCAATGGTAAATTGAACCATGCAAAGGATAGGCCAGCAAACGCGCTACTAATTTCTCCGGTGGAAACTGTGACCTTGCGGATCGCATTGTTATTCGCATCTGCAACGTAAAAATTCCCGGATGCATCTAGGGCGATGCCTGACGGATAATTTAGTTCGGCAGCGGTCGCTGAACCTCCATCTCCCGAGTAGCCTGCCGTGCCATTCCCGGCAATAGTAGTGATAATTCCACTGGATGGCGGAGGCGGCGGGGGTAAATTTAAGTTTTGCGCTAAGTCAATGATTAGATTCTGCCCATTCGGGCTTCCCCATCCGGTCACCAGATCATAGCCATCCTCTGCGTTGAACCATACTGGCTGGCCGCAGCAATTGTTATTCCCGCTCCCTTGGAGGATGTCATGGAAGTCGCTGTAGTAGTTGGGGCCCCCACCGATCGTGTAGATATACGGGTTGATAAAACCCACGGGCGGGTTGCCATTAGCCACAGCTTGTTGATTGACTAACGCCATAAACCCTGCCCAGCGAGGTGCAGCATAGCTGGTGCCCCCTTCAGCGTAAGTCGGATATGTCGGATTGGGATAACACTGGTTCATAGTACAGAAGTAGTTGTCGGTATTGGCTTCCATGGCTACGTCTGGAACATTCCGTAGCGTGGTTGAACCCCCGTTCAGCGAATTAGCCACTCCTGTCTGATAAGTTGGAACTGAAATGCCATCGGGGCTGATGCCGCCCCCACTATCAATCCACGTTGCTTCCGAGAGCCATACGCCGACAGGGCCACTCGTGGTCAGGTCGGTTCCGCCGACAGCTGTCACATTAGCGTCTTCCGCAGGGTAAAAATATGGATAGACCGAGCTATCAAAGGCTCCGTGATCGCCAGACGCGGTAAAAAAACTCTGGCCGTTCGAGGCCATCGCCTTGAATACTCCATCGTTATAATACAAATCCGCCGTCCCCGGCTCCCACAGCCACGATTGACTTATTTGTTTGCAGACATTGTCCGAGGCTATAGTGTCGTAGATTAGCGTGTCATTGGAATTGATTGGCTGGTCGGGAGAATAACCAGGATTCATCCATGCGTCCGGTGCTATGTACACGCGAACTTGGCTCATGCCGGGTGCCATGCCAATTGGTTGCGCGATGTCCAATGCAACTTCAACTTCATCGCCGTTGTATGTACCGACACTTCCTCCGTCCACCAGGACGTTATTAACCGGGATATTATAGTTCACTCCTTGGGTTGTGTAGGACAACATGTAATTGCCGCCGTTTGCACTATCCGTGGCAGCTCCGTCGAACGTGTTCGCCACATCATTAATGCTGTAGCCGCCAAACTCCACAAGCGCGACGCACTGACCACTGCCCGTAAGGGGGCCGGTGCCATAGTAGGCCGCACGCATATCGCTGGGAAGGAAACTGCCATATGAGCCAGATCCGGTCGTGGCGGCTAGTGTACCGGGCGTCAGTGCGGGTCGCGGGATGGAAATGTTATCCAAGCCGGTAATGTGTTTTATGGGCACACTCAGACTGAGCGAGGGCTCGCGATCAGTCGAGTAAAACAGCCGGTTCTCCGTAGGATGTTGATATAGGTTCAACTTGATCTGGAAAGCGCCTTCGATTTGCGCCACCGTACCGCGCACGGGCACGACCAGGCGATTCGCCAGGGTAGCGGTTACGGTAAGACCGTTGGCACGAGCGAAATTGACAACAGTCTGGTAATCCGCAGCCGTCGGGCCAAACCGACTGGTAAATTGTTGAACGCTTAGAAAATGACGGTAATTGGGGCTGGTTGGGTCATATATCTGACCCAACAGGCTGTCGAGCTCCGCCTCGTTACGCAGGGGCAGTACGATGGAGAGGCTGAGTTGCTGCGTAGATGGCAGCGACCCCACGATCGCCGCCCGACCACTGGAAACGACGGGGGGGACATGATTGTGAAGTGCTTGGGGCGCTTGCTGCGTTAGGCCGGGCATGGCAAACATGAACACGGCCACGCATGCTAGCGCGGCTGATCTATACAACGAGCGAATCTTACTCTGCATAGTCACTGTCGTTCTCCCTTTCGTGGTTTTCTTTGAAATGTTGATGGCCCGAACTGCGCCATCACGGTTGCCAGACTTGGGATCAGCTTGACGGCACGCTCCTCAATAGGTACTCGTCTTCTGGCTCGCCAGAAACCAGTACTCTTTGCGCAGGAGAAATATGGACCAGTTTCCGTCACTGTCAAGTGAAAGCTCGCATTTTCGCACAAATGTGCGTATATCGCTCACTACAGTGGGAGAAATCAGCGCAACAATGTGATGCTCTGCTATGGCACTAATTTGTGAACTGGGGTGGACTATAGCACCAAAGGCCATTCCATCAACAACAGAATAAAGAATATTCTCGTAATAGTAATAGTAATCAGAGTTGTTGCAAACTAGTTACTACATTTTTCTTCTCAAGAAGACCATGAAAAGTGATTCAAAGAGAGTAAATCTGGTTATGACATCTCGACATTGGAAGGATCGAATTACGCTTTGTATAGAAGAAGATGAATCAAATCAGAAGCGGTGTTTGTGACTATCAACACATTGCAGGAGTGACTAGCATCACAAATAAACCTGTGTGATTAGTGTCACAAATGGAGTGAGGTCATCTGAAATACCTCGCGCTCTCTTTATTGCACAAGTTTTCCACAGGGTCTGTAGTGGTTGTTGTATCAATCGCGTTCCTAGAGAGGCCTTCAAACAGCTCCTTTATAGCTTTCTACTGCTCCAGTAAGGGCTCCTGCCCTACGCATCTAGAGCCTTCTATGAGACGGCTGTAGGAATCAAGGGGCTTTTTGTTTTTTCTTTCATAGTGCTTTTGCTCTTGTTTTTGCTTTTGTCGATTGGTCTCTTGTTTGGATTCCTGTCGGACTTCTATCCGCACTCGAAGAGGGCTCTTTTGAACCCGGTGCCTGTTGGGGTCCGATGATGAGGAATCGAGGCTGCTATCTGTTAGTCGGCCTTTGCTGGCCAGGCTCTAGTGTCCTGAGTCATTAATTCACTAAACTATTTATGGCAGTGAGCGTCTAACATGACAGGAGCGAGGTCATGAGACGAGGACGCCGATTGCCGGAGTTGCACCTGAGCGGGGAGCAACGCAGCACCTTGCAGGGATGGACGCGGAGAAGGAAGACCGCTCAGGCGCTGTCGATGCGAGCGCGGATCGTATTGCGTGCCGCCGAGGGGCTGACTGCTACGGCGATCGCCCGAGAGACGCCTGCGTGTATTCAAACCGTCAGTAAATGGTGGCGCAGATTTGATGAGCAGGGGCTGGACGGCCTGCTCGATGAGCCACGTCCCGGGCAGCCGCGCAAATTGAG